>PKVZ01000012.1 GCA_003131635.1 Acidobacteriaceae bacterium | reverse complement strand
CGCCGCCGGGGAAGTCATCGCTATGGGTGACCACATGCCCGTGCATCTCGGCTCCATGCCCATGTCAGTGAAAGCCGCGATCGCCTCTTGCGAGATGGCTCCCGGAGATGTGGTCATGTTAAACGACCCATTCCGTGGAGGCACACATCTTCCCGACATCACCCTGGTCGCCCCGGTGTTCGTGTGGCGCGGGCGCCCTCGCCCGCGAAGTGCCAGCGCTCATCCAGATTTCTACGTGGCCTCCCGCGCCCACCACGCCGACGTAGGCGGCGCATTCGCCGGTTCGATGGGCCTCTGCCGCGAAATCTATCAGGAAGGCTTTCGCATCCCTCCCGTAAAAATAATGCGGTCAGGAGTGATTGAAAAAGATATCCTCGCTCTCCTGCTCAACAATGTCCGCACGCCCGAAGAGCGCGAAGGCGATCTGGGCGCGCAGATTGCCGCTTGTCACACCGGAGCCGAACGGCTGCGCGAGCTCTGTGCGCGCTACGGTGTCGACCGCGCCAGGCGCGCGGCGAAAGATCTGCTGGAGTATTCCGAAGAACTGATGCGCGCCTTTCTGCTGCACGTGCCGCCGGGCAAATATCGTGCCCAAGACTTTCTCGATAACGACGGCATCACCGACAAGCCGGTGAAGATCGCTGTGACGGTGAGCGTGTCCGGCCAGGTCGGAGCCTGGCCTGAGCGAAGTCGAAGAGACCCAGCCAAGACACTGGGTGTGTGGGGCCGGGTCTCTGACCCGGCCAAGACGGGTCGAAGACCCGTCGGCACGCTCGTCGCCGTCGATTTCACCGGAAGCGATCCGCAAGTGGCCGGCAGTGTCAATGCAGTCGAAGCCATCACCTACTCCGCCTGTTTCTACGTCTTCCGTTGTCTGTTGGCAGAAGATGTTCCGGCCACAGCCGGGTTGATGCGCGCCATTCGGGTCATCGCTCCCGAAGGGACAATTGTTAATGCCCGCCCACCGGCGGCAGTGGCCGGTGGCAACGTCGAAACTTCGCAGCGCATCGTCGATGTCCTGCTGCGCGCGCTCTCCCACGCTATTCCTGACCGCATTCCCGCCGCCGCCGCCGGCACCATGAATAATCTGACCATCGGTGGAGTCGATCCGCGTACCGGCAAACCGTTCGCTTACTACGAGACCATCGCTGGCGGAATGGGCGCGCGCCCCACCAAGCCCGGAGTCTCCGGCGTGCACACCCACATGACGAATTCGCTGAACACTCCCGCCGAGGCTTTAGAGTATGCATATCCGCTGCGCGTGCGGCAATACTCGCTCCGGCCAGCCAGCTGCGGTACGGGAAAGCATCACGGCGGCGACGGAATTGTCCGCGAGATTGAAGTCCTGACCGATTGCGAAGTGACTCTGCTCTCCGAGCGCCGCGTGCTCGCTCCCTGGGGCTTGAACGGCGGCAGCGACGGATCATCGGGAAAGACCACCGTAATCCGCAACAGCGGCTCGGAGGAAACCATGCCAGGAAAGTTCAGCACGCGCCTTCGTCGCGGCGAACGCATCAGAATTGAATCCCCCGGCGGTGGCGGCTGGGGCGCAGCCGAATAGAGCTCTGCAGGCCGTTAAAGAACCCCGTTTCGGGGGATTCTTGGGAAGGGCACGACTTCAGGGGGTGCGGAAAAATTCAAGTTCGAGCAGGCTCGGGAAGGGCACGACTTTAGTCGTGCCGTTAAACCCTTTAAAACCGCCCGCGCTTTAGCGCCCGAGGTTCGCTCCGGTTGTCAGAATGAGTTTTCAAGCAACCAGCTAGGCAGCGGCCCTAAAATAATTTCTCGGAGGCATCATTCTTTTATGACCGATCTCGCAACTCACTACCTCGACGAAGCTCGCCGCCAGATGCGCGGCAACAAGCGCCTGGCCGACGCTGCAATCGCCCAACTCAAAGACGAAGACCTATTCGTGACCATCGATGCCGAGGCCAATTCCGTTGCCATCCTCGTGAAACACCTCGCCGGAAACATGCGCTCGCGCTTCACCGATTTCCTCACTTCAGACGGCGAGAAGCCCAACCGTTTTCGCGACCAGGAATTCGAATTGAATGCCGCAACCACCCGAGCCGACGTAATGCGCTGGTGGGAAGAAGGTTGGGCGCAAGTGTTTGCCACGCTCGATGCACTCAAGCCCGAAGACGTGATGCGCACCGTGACCATCCGCGGCGAGCCGCATACTGTGCTGCAGGCCATCAACCGCCAGATCGCTCACTATGCATCCCACACCGGGCAAATCATTTTCTTATCCAAACACCTCCGCTCGAACGACTGGAAGACGCTGAGCATCCCACGCGGCAAGTCGGAAGAATACAAAACGGTCCCTCCGAAGACTTATAAACCCATGAGCTAAACGGCCATTCGCTCAGCCCTTCCAAGTGGGCCCCTTCGTGAACCTTCGTGTCCTTCGTGGTCAATAGGGTTTTCCTTCGGTGCCCCAAACCCACTACTGATTCCCACAGTGCTAGAATCATGAGTTTGCGTCTGAGTCTGAATTCATAAGGTCACCTTGATGCCATCCACAATGCTCGCGGTCGTCAAGCCGGAGGCCGCGCCCGGCGCGGAGATTCGCGAAGTTAACGTTCCCGCTTTCGGGCGCACCGACGTGCTGGTCAAAGTGAAGATGGCCTCCATCTGCGGCACCGACCTGCACATCTACAACTGGGATCGCTGGGCCCAGGGCCGCATTCACCCGCCGCTGATTCCCGGCCACGAGTTCTGCGGCGAAGTCGCCGCCTTCGGCGATGAAGTCACCAGCGTAAAAGAAGGCGATTTCGTCTCCGCCGAAATGCACGTCGCCTGCGGCAAGTGCCTGCAATGCCGCACCGGCGAAGCTCACATCTGCCAGAACGTAAAAATCATCGGCGTCGA
>PKVZ01000077.1:21343-21632 GCA_003131635.1 Acidobacteriaceae bacterium | reverse complement strand
CTCCGCACTTTCTCTGGTCGACATCGTTGAGTTTCACGCGGACGACGCCTTCGTTTGTGACCCCGAACCACACCGATCCGGCCGTCAAGTTCAACGATGGTCTGTATGAGGCGTACAACAGCGCGGCGGGTTCGGTGACGTCAGCGTTCGGGAATTTATTCCAGGGACAACTGAATTTTGCCTGGACGAGCCCGCGGCACGCGGTGAAGTGGGGTGCTGAAGCACGCCTTAACCGGGACACGACATACTTCGGCATCAGTCCCAACGGCGAGTACGATTTTGGCGGTGG
>PKVZ01000077.1:7307-21337 GCA_003131635.1 Acidobacteriaceae bacterium | reverse complement strand
TCGAACGGCGCGCACATTGGGCCCGCGGCCATCAACCGGAATGACGTGAACGCGTACCTCGAAGACACATGGAAAATCAATCCGCAATGGACGCTCGACTATGGGCTGCGATATGAGATCTACACGCCGATTTCGGAGCGGGCGTACCGGACGTCGAGTTTTCTCAATTCGTTCCCACCAGCGGGCGTCGGGCAAGAATACTTGATCAATCCACAGCCTACTTACCAGACCGATTGGAACGGCTGGGGGCCGCGTGTGCAGGTGGGCTGGAACGCGCCGCAGGCAGTGCATGTGCACATGGGCGGGGCGATCACAGTGATTCCGCCAAATATCTGGCAGGACAATCTTCTGACAGGGTCAACGCCCTACGTTGTTTATCCCCGCGTCAATGCGGCGCAAAACGGGGAGATTGCCTATGGATTCCAAATCACACCGGACGAGTTGCCACAGGTCTACAACACAGCGGGGGTGAACGTGCTGGCCAGCGGCAATCCGAAAAACGTCGCGGCGAACACGGTGATGGATGTAAATCGATACCAGCAGGATTTGGCAGCGCTGTCCCCGAGTCATCAGCTCTCGCTGCTGAGTCTGGCCGGGATCGACCGGCACTTCGGCAATGGCTACTTGCAGACTTGGACGCTGGGGCTGGAACGGGCATTCGGCGGCCTCACGGCCGATGTCGGGTATGTGGGAACATCGGCGTTCCGACTTCCCAGAATGTCATATCCAAACGCGTATCCCGGAGCGGATCCGGAATTTGCCCGGTTTACAAACTTCGACGGTAGCGGAGCGGTGACGGGAGGGTTCGGATTCGAGTCTGTGATCACAGCGACGTCGCACTCGTCGTACAACGCCTTGCAGACCTCATTGTCGGGAAATGTTGGGCACGGCGGTCCGTCATTGCAAGCAGGCTACACCTGGGGCAAATCGCTGGATGATGTCAGCGGCATCCTGGGAGGAGCAGGATCCACCGGCGCCGTGACGCTGTTTAGTCCGCAAGACCCGTTCGATACACGAGCGGAAAGAGGGCCGTCAAGCTTTGACGTGACGCATGCCTTCACGTTGAGCGCGGCCCAGGGTTTGCATTTCGAGCGTTTGGGACTCCAGTCGGATCGAACGCACCTGTTGACGAAGGGCTGGGAGTTGCTGAGCATCTCGACGATCACCAGTGGTTCGCCGTTTACGGTTTATTCGGGAATCCAGCAAACGGGAGGGGGAACGATTGGTGCGGACCGGCCGGACCAGATTGGGATACCGGACCTCTCGAGCGCCGGCAGTTCAACGCGACCGCGCGACGATTATTTTGGGCGGGGCGCGAACAACGCAAGTTTCTTTGCCATTCCCATCGGGATTGCGGGCGGGACTGGAGCGAACTCCGGGCGCTTTGGAACGCTCGGCCGTAATACATTTCGCGGCCCGGCATATTATGATTTCGATTTTGCGCTCATCAAGACGACTCCGATTGGCCACCGAGAAAGCGGTTTGGAGCGAGCGGACCTGCAATTCCGCGCAGAGTTGTTTAATCTGTTTAACATCGTCAACCTGGGGCTACCTGCGAACACCATCGAGGGTACAGGGTTTGGCATGATCAGCAAGACCGCGGGAACCTCACGGCAAATTCAGTTTTCGCTGAAGCTCATCTATTGAGGCGCGTCCTGCAGCGACACAGGGTTGGGGGGAGGACAGAAACATGCGTTTCAAGAAGATTCTGCATTCGGGGGGCTGGCCCGGCCTAGCATGTTCGGCGCCGCCCGTGAAATCGGCTGCCCCACGCTTCGTGCTTTTCGAAGAGTTGGCATCACAGGCCTTGACCCGATGTTCATTCCTCACGCCAGGTCTGAAAATTCGTGATACGAGTCTTGGATGCCCAATCGGCTCCATCGCTACTACGGCGCGGGATATCTGCACTTCATCACCGCTAGCTGTGATCAGAGCCCGCCCACGGATTTTCTTCCGCCCTTTCAGGGCTGATTTACTTTTCACCTTCTGCCCACGGCTTGCGCCCCTTCGGCAAGCTCAGGGCAGGCTGTGGGCTGCGTTCTTGCGCCGCTCCGCGGCTGGGGCAACCCTCGGACTTTTCTATTCGACGATGAGGCCGCCGGTTAGGTCGGCGAGGCGGGGGATGTCGCGGTCGGCGCACCAGGTTTTTAGGTCATCGACGATTTTTTCTGTGGCGCAGGGATCCCAGTAGCTGGCGGTGCCGATCTGGACGGCGGTTGCGCCGGCGAGCATGAATTCTGCGACGTCGGCGGCGGTGGAGATGCCGCCCATGCCGATTACTGGGATGTTCACTGCGTGCGCGGCGTCGTAGACCATGCGCAGGGCGATGGGCTTGATGGCGGGGCCGGAAAGTCCGGCAGTGATATTGGCAATGCGCGGCTTGCGGGTATCGGCGTCAATGGCCATGGCCACGAAAGTGTTGACCAGCGATAGGGCGTCGGCGCCCGCCTCCTGCGAGATGTGGGCCATTTGCGCAATGCTGGTGACGTTGGGCGAGAGCTTTACGATCAGAGGGCGTCGCGCAATCCGTTTCGCGGTGGTCACCACTTCGTCCAGGGAGCGCGGATCGCTGCCGAACTGCAGGCCACCGTGGGCGGTGTTGGGGCAGGAAACGTTCAGCTCGTAGGCGGAGATGCCATCGCCATCGTTGAGAATCTCGATGGTGCGTTCGTAGTCTTCGCGGGTGTAGCCGAAAACGTTGGCGAAAACCACGACGTTCTTGATCTGCCGGAGCTTGGGCAGCTTCTCTTCGAGGAATGCGGCCGCGCCGATGTTCTGGAGGCCGATGGCGTTGAGCATGCCGGCTGCGGTTTCCCACAGGCGTGGTGGAGGGTTGCCGATCATGGGCTCGCGCGAAAGGCCTTTGACGACGAAGCCTCCGAGCTTGTCGAGGTGGACCACATCTTCGAACTCGACGCCGTAGCCAAAGGTGCCGCTAGCGGCGATGATTGGATTTTTCAGCGGAATGCCTGCGACGCTCACGCTTAGATTCGGGGAAGACTTATCGTTATCGGAGGAGGTCACTGTGGTGGCTCCTTGTTCGTATCAGGCTTATTCGGGCGCACCTCAGCGGCTGGAGCCGACTTTGAATTGGGTCGGGTAACGGCACGACTAAAGTCGTGCCCTTCCCGATCCAATCCTGAGGCATTTTCGGAGTAGCGCGTGGAGGCGAGCGCCTCGGTCAGGACCCGTCCCACGGCGTGGGTGGGAGCGTTGATGCCGAGCAGGGATGCCAGCGTGGCCGCCATATCGACGGGCTCGGCGTGGGTGCGGTAGGTGCCGGGGCGAAAGGGCAGGCCGTAAAAAGCCAGCGGTACGTGCGTGTCGTAGGTATAGGGCGAAGCGTGGTCCGTGCCTGCGGACGAGCCAACGGTGTAGGGATCGGGGACACCCAGTACGTACCAGCTACCTTCCGGCGAATAGCTATTTAAGAATTTCTTGCCGAGAGCGGTGTCGGGAACCTCGCCCTCTGAGAGTTGCGACTTGGTGAAGTAGTCGCGCAGCAGTCCGGCTTGCTTCATGGCCTCGCCCACGGCAGTTTCGGCGTCATGCTCTTTTGCGTGAGCGGCGGCGAAAGCGTCGGGATCGAGCCAGGCGTCGGGGAAGTCGAGTTTTATGAAGGAGGCGGGGTGAGCGGGGGAAAACTTAGCCGTGAGCGTGGCATTGATTTGCGCTTCGAGTTTGCCTGCGCCGAGGTTGGCGGCGGGAATGCGCAGTTTTTTCGCGGCATCGGGCAGGGCAGAAACTCCGTGGTCGGCGGAGAGCGCGATCCATACATTGGCGAGGCCGATCTGGTGACCGAGGAAATTGAAGAAGTCGGCAAGGTCGCGATCGAGCGAGAGCGCCATGGCAGCCATTTCCGGCGAATCGGGACCGACCTGATGTCCGAGAATGTCGTTGGGAGAAAGGCTGATGGCGAGCAGGTCGGTGGCGTGTCCGGCGCCGAGATTCTCGAAAACCACTAATTGCTTGGCGAATTCGAGTTCGTACTGGTTGGCGAAGGGCGTGGAGCCGATCACTTCGTAGAAGCCGGCATCGGATCCGTCTTTACCTTTGCGATGCGCGGTGGAGCGCAGAAGGTCTCCGTTATTATTTTTCCACTCGCGGTCCCAATATTTCGCAGCACGATCGGCGGAGTTGAAATCCTGTGTCCACTTGGGCAAGTCGGTGCGATAGTAAGTGGAAGTGACCCACGCTCCACTCTTCGGTTCGATCCAATAAGCGGCGTCTGCCGCAAAGCCGCCGGGCAGAACGGCTGCCCGGTCTTTCAAGGAGACGGTAAAGACTCGGGCTTGTCCTTGAGTAGCGAGCTTTAGTTCGTCACCTAGAGTGTCAGCCAGCAGATTGTGCGGGGACGCACCTGTCTTGTCCTCGGGGATGCCGACGAGTTTGGTGGCGTCGTCCTCCACGGAAGTGACCATGCGCTTTTTCTGCGGGTCCCACCATTCGTTGGCGGCGATGCCGTGACCATTGCTGTAAGCGCCGGTGAAGAGCGTGGCATGGCCGGGCGCGGTGCGGGTGTTGGCGTAATCGTAATTGCAGTCGGTGAAGTTGGCGCCATGGTCGAGCAGCAGGCGGAATCCGCCATCGCCAAACTGGTCGCGATAACGCTCCAGATAATCGCCGCGAAACTGGTCGATGACAATCACGACAACCAGTTTGGGATGGGCGTTGTAAGCGGAAGCAAGGCTGGCGGTGACGAAGCCCAGCAGAAGCGCGGAGATGAGCACCAAATGCGCAGCCGGTAGAAGACAACGGCGCGCAGGTGAGAAGCGGGGGAAGGATCTCATTGCGAAGCTAGTTTACACAGTCGAGCCCTCCGCGCCAAAGAGGCAAAAGTTGCAAAATTCTGCATCTTGACGCCTGAGCCGGGGAGGAGGAATATTAGACAACAATTAGTTTCTCCCCCGGACTCGCAGCACAATTCCGCTTCTCCTCATAAGGATTTGCCGCGTTTGCAGCACGCTTATGACGGAAAAGGGAATCAACTGTCCGTTAGGTCACACAAAGGGCGTCACAGGCTAGAATTCTGCCCCTAAGGGGATATCCAAAAGGAGTGCAACGAGCGATGAATCAGGGCCGAGAACAAGCAAAGACGCGGTGGTCCAGGGGTTCAGGCCGTCGAATGATGTCAGGCAGCGGGTTGTTCCTGACGGCGATTCTGTTCGTCCTATCGATGAGCCATGGTGCGATGGCGCAGGGCAACATGAACCAGATTCAGCATATTATTTTTCTGGTTCGGGAGAATCGCAGCTTCGACCACTACTTTGGATTGTTTCCTGGAGCCGACGGCGCCAGCACGGCCCCGATTTCCAACGGACAGATCATAAACATTGGGCACGCCACAGACGCCACACCCCAGGATCTCTGCCACACATTACTGTGCGCCGAGATCGGGATTGATGGCGGCAATATGGACGGCTTCGACCTTGAGGTGGGCGGCAACAAGTACAACGAGTTCATTTCTTACACCCAGATGTGGCAGCAGGACATACCCAACTATTGGAAGTACGCCCAGACTTTCGTGCTCGGCGACCACATGTTTTCTTCGGCACACAGCGACAGTTTTCCGAACCATCTCTACACGGTGGGCGCAACTGCGGATGGCGTTATCAACATTCCATTTCCGCCCGCAACCAATCCTTCAGAGAAGGCCTACTCATGGGGCTGCGATGCGCCTTCCGATGTCACGGTGCAGCAAATCGACGATGACGACAACATCGATGCGGTTTTCCCCTGTTTTGATTTCCCGGTTCTGCCCCAGAGCTTAAGCAATATTGGAGTCAGTTGGAAATACTACGCTGTCCCGGAAGATACGATTGGTTACAACTTCTCAACCCTGGATGCCATCGACTCCATCCGCAATGGGCCGCTGTGGTCCTCGAACGTAGTGGCTGATACCTCGTTCATCGGCGACGCGCTGGCGGGGAATTTGCCCTCGGTGAGTTGGCTGACTACGGGACGCCATATGACTGAGCATCCGCCGCAGAGCGTCTGCTCTGGCGAAAATTGGACGGTGAATGCGCTGAATGCCGTTATGCAAGGTCCGGATTGGAATTCGACCGTAATTTTTGTTATGTGGGATGACTTTGGCGGATTCTTCGATCATGTGCCGCCTCCGACGGAAGATAACTATGGACTGGGAGAGCGGGTTCCGTTTCTCATCATTTCGCCATACGCCCTCCCCGGCCACATCAGCTCAACGCAATACGAAGCGTCTTCGATTTTGAAGTTCGTGGAAGAGCGTTACGGACTGCCCCCACTCACGCAGCGGGATGCGAATGCCAATGACACGCAGGACTCCTTTAACTGGAATCAGCCTCCGTCGGCACCGCTGGTGCTGACGCCGCGCAGTTGTCCGGTTTCGGCGGCGGCCACAGTTAATTTCGGCAACTGGTTTCCTCTAGAGCGGCCCAGCAATCCTTATGGCCTTGTTCTAACCAACTGGTCGACGACCAGCACGATGACCGTCAAGAGCACCACCACCACAGGTGACTTCGCGGTCACCGGCGGGTGCAAGGCGAAGTTAGCCGCCAATGGCGGTTCCTGCACTTTGAACCTGGCCTTCACTCCCACGGCGACCGGAACCCGCACCGGAACGCTCACCATTGTCGATAGCGACCCTAGTAGTCCGCAGATCATTAACCTGACGGGGCAGGCTACAAATATTTCGTTCTCCACGGCCCCAGTGATCTACGGCGGCAAGCTGTCCACCGGCTATCCCGCTCCCGAGGCTTTGGGGAGCACGACCACAGACAAAGTGACCCTCACCAACAAAGGGACTTCCCCCCTCTCTATTTCGAACATTGCGATCGGGGGTGAGTTTGCCAGCCAATATAGCGTGACGGACAATTGTGTGGGCACCATCGAAGCCGGCGGCAAGTGCACTCTCACCACCGTCTTCAAGCCGACGATCTCCGGGTTCATTCCGGCTCCGCTAACCATCACCAGCAACGATCCGCTGAGTCCGGAAATACTTTACTTGCAGGGCCAAGGTACCCAGATAGTTGTGCCTGCCGCAGTTACTCTGCCCAGCGCCACCTTGGGTTCGACAACCACGCAGAACGTAACCGTTCAGAACAGCGGGAGGACGGCGATCACTTTCGGAGGGATCTCGACGTCTTGCTGGAATGCAACGGTAGGAATTTGTACCTATTACAGCCAGACCAATAATTGCGGATCAAGCCTTGCGGGCGGACAATCGTGCACCGTTGTTGTTTCCTTCACTCCGCAGACCACCGGCACTATCGCAGGAACTCTGCTGCTGTCCGATAGCGACCCAGGTACCAGCCCTCAGCCGGTAACTCTGAGTGGCAACGCCGTGGCAGCGCCAAAAAACACGGTTGCGCGCAATCCGTGAGGCAGGGCGGGAACGCTTGTGGCGGCGCGCTATTTAGATTGCGCGGCTGCAGTGTGCGCCAACAGGCCTCGCGCCTGCCTTTCCAGAATCAAGCCCCGAACGCGCTCTTTGTCTGAGGGCGGCCACATCTCATCGAGAGCCTGCCAGGCCTGTGGTTCGCGGCCGCTATAGAGGTAATTCAGCACGATTGTGAGCACGCGTTTCACCGTCATCAACTGGTCAGAGAACATTTTCTGGTTGTAGCGGGACTGGCGGAACTTCTCCAGATCGGCGGCGGAGAGTTCGCTGCGCGCTTTCGCGATCTGTTGATCGTATTCCTCCCGATATTCGGAACTGATGTCCACCAGTTGATCCCCGTCAAGACGAAACACCAGTTGGGGGAGCACCGAGGCGGAATGCGGCAGGAAAAACAGATCAAAACTTCCTTCCCCGGTGCGAATCTCGGTGCCGCCGTCCGGGCGTTTGCGGAAGACAAGCGGCACCTGGTTGCGAATTTCACGAATAACTTCAGGCTTCTTCTTCAGGCTGACGATCCAGTAGAGGTAGCAGCACTGCTCACCGCCGGTGAAGGCGTCGAAGACCACATCGGGTGTGCCGCCGCCGTTGATGTCGTTTCCCGAAATCTCGTCGATCGATAATGCAAACTCCTTCGCTACCGTAACGCGGAGTCCCTTGGGCGGCGTGATGGTTCCCCGGCAGCGGTAGGGAGTTTTCTTGGGCCCGGGAAGCATCTGGACGAGATATCCGCCAATGCGATGCACCCGCTGGTAGTCCTTCGAAGCGGGACAATCGAATGTAGTTTCGGCATGAGCTGCGGACAGCAGAAGTGAAAAAAGCAGAAGAGTCAGGTATCGCAATCGGAACATGGGTGTTCCCGGATTCTAGCATTTGGTGGGGAGAGTGGCGTTATCCTAGTCTCCCAAATCTTCTGGAATCGAAGTCACCACGGTCAGGGCTAAAGGGAATTCGCGTGGCGGACCGGGCCGGGTGGATTTCGCGGGTTTCACAGGAAGTTTGATTTGCAAGACGGAAGTTCCTTCCTCGTCCGTGGTAAGGCTGGGAAAGGGCTGGTCCTTATCGATCTCAGCCAGGCTCATCATCAAGGGCCGTCGGTTGCGGGAGGCAAGACGGGCCCGCCGCACCAGCTCATCGAGGGCGGGAACCTGGGCAGGGTTGGGGTCCGCGCTCGTTGCACTGAGCAGAACAAAATCCAGGTCGCTTGCGTTCGCGCCTTCCGGCATTGCCGCGTAACGCATTGTGTAATATCCCGGCTTGAGCATCTGCGAGCGGTAGTCGCGGACATAGCGTTCGATGATCAGGAAATGAATCACTCCGATCAGAGTGCCCGGCTTAAGAGTGCCGTAAAGAAGATTCGTCGATGCGGGCGCGGCTTCCTGCGCCGAGATATTGCGAGCCCAGAAGATTTCGCAGATTAACGTTTCAACGCCGCTAATATTTCCATATACGCGAAAACCTTGTGGACTTAGCGCGTTCACCAGGCTTTGCGGAAAATGGGCGGAGGCTCGCGGACTGGTAGGCTTCAGCGAGTAAGCGTCGTCGCCCCAGGCCAATCCCGAAACGATTGCCAGCAGCAGACTCAGGATCAGCCCAAAACGCAAAGCTTTCCGTTCCGCAGGCTGCAGGTATTTACGATTCGATATCACGCCACTCTCCGCCATTCAGTTTACGAGTGGCACTCCGATCTTGCTCACAAGTTCGCGGAAGGTGGGATCCTGATGCAGCGGTCGAAACTCGACCTCCAAGCCAAGACGAACCAGTGAGAGGTCGTGTCGCTGGTAGGCGATGTCGAGATACTTCAGTGCCTCGTCGTTCTCTCCTAGAGCCGCGTGAGCGGAAGCCACGTCGAATGCAGATCCAAGACCGTGGCCGTACTGATCTTGAGCGGTGCGAAGGCGAGCTTCGAGAAGTCCGTGCAGACCCCCGCCGTTATAGCCCTTTTCTTCCGCATCAATCGTCTTCTCTGCAGTGGCATTGTGGCGGAGCCGAGCGACAGTTCTTTCTTCCTGAAAGTAGCCGGCGTAATTTCCCTCAGGAAAATAAATATTTTCTGCCAGATATCGATGAGGAGGAATGAAGTCGGGCTGAGAGGCTGTGAGCTGCATCAAGAGTGCCCGGGCTTCTTCCGCTTTTCCGGCCTGGATGAGAATTAAACCTTTGTCGGCGAGAATCGGCGTCGAGGATGGATTCAGTTGACGGGCTCGCTCTATCTCGACCAGCGCTTCCGGAGCGCGTCCAAGCTGGACCAGGAAGGTCGCGTACCAGTGGTGGGCGCGAGAGAGACTTGGATCGAGTTCGATGGCGCGCCGGAATTCGTGTTCTGCTGTTGCCGCATCAAACGAACCCCAAAAACTGGCAAAGGCGAGGGAATTGTGCGCCTCGGCGGAGTTCGGATCGAGTTCCACTGCCTTGCGGGCCGCCGCCAGAGCGCGCGGAAACGCTTCCTGCGGAAGCATGGCACTGTACTCGCGAAGCAGATTGTAGGTGTCAGCCAATCCGACATAAGGTGCGGGATAAGCGGGATCATGCACGATCGCCTGGGTAAAGAAATCCACGGCCTTGTTGAGATCGTCAGGAGTACGTTTCTCGAAGTAATAGCGGCCCTTCAAGTAGAGATCCTGAGCTTCGACGCTGGGCACGTGCGGAGCGGCAAGAGCATTCTTGAAGCGCGGCTCGCGGTGACCGAAAGAGAAAGCCAGGAAAGAGCCGACGATCAGCGCCAATGGTACAAGCCATAGAAAGGGTTTGGCTGCAGCCACTTTTGCAGTTGGCGGGACGACACGGGGATCAAATGCGGGATCGGCAATGGCAGGATGGATGGGTAGGATATCGGCGGCGGTCTTGCTGGTGGGCGAAATGACCGCGATCGCGGGGAAGCCACTTTCATCCGGGGGAGGATTATCCGCGGCGGCAGCTGTTGCTTCCCACACTACATTCGGTGCTTTAAGCCATTCCGCTAATTCTTCTGCGTAAGCGAAGACGCCGCCGCGAGCGCTTCCCGGCACGCGGTAGACGGGCAACCCGCGTTCTTTTTCCCAACGTTTGACGGTGCGCTCGTCACGACCGAAGAAGGCGGCAATTTCCTTCCATGAATCCAGACGCTTCTTCGGCGCGAGAGCCTGGCTATGAGCGGCCATACTCTGAAATATCCTGAAGTTCCTAAATTTGCTGAAGTTCCTAGTTTGTTTTTCTGCCCGTGGAAGCGAAGCCTGCGTAGTATAGCGTGATCCGCAGCGAAGCGAACCCCACGAACGTGCCCATACACTCCCCGAATGGGTGAGAGAGACCGCCCGGCTAGAGACTTTCGTCTTCTGTTGACACATTCCGGCGAACGCGCAATACTTTCGCGCTAGCGCCGCTTCCGTCTGCCTGTGCTCCCGCAATGCCAAGACGGACGCGGCTTTTGTCACTATCCCCAGGAGGATTCGCATGTCCCGTACTGCCCGCTCGGCACGAAATATTTTTCCGCTTCTATTACTTGCAGCAGTCTTGGTTCCTTTTGCTTCCGCATCCGGCCCTTATGTGATCGGTTCAGCGAACACAGTCAGCGCCGATCCCAACGTGACTCGGCCTTCCACCACGCCTTGCGTGGTGCAACTCTTCAGCGATGCCAGTTTTTACGATTTCAATGTGGAGAACTTCACTTACACTCCACCCTCGGCTTGTCCTGGACCCTGGGCTGCGGTTGTGCTGGAGGCGGATATCAACCTGAACGCCGGCATTCAGTATGACCGCACGGCGAATTTCTGGTTGGGCCCGGTGAATATTTATTTCGGCACCACCGCCGAGCCTTCAAATATCGGTCCGTCATGGCATGTCGAGAACGATCTGACCGATTACAGTTCCATCTTCTATACGGCGCAATCCGGGCAAGCCGACATCGGCAATACCCTGTGCTGCGGGCTTACATCGACGATTTATGCTTCGGCCTCGCTGGAATTTTATCCGCTAGCCGAGGGACAGACGCCTCCCGTATCGGCCAACGTGGTGTTTCCGCTCTCGGCTGGTCCCTCGGGTGGCACGGTCGCTCTGAGTTCAAGCACCAGCACGCTATCCGGCACGTTCACGATGCCGACAAACGTGCAGACCGCTTACCTTGATGTCTACGCGCAAAGCCAGAGCGCCGATGAGTTCTGGTACACCTGCGTTCCTAACGACGTTTCCGGGGAACTGGAGAGCTGCGGCAACACGGGCTTCCGCGAGACCGAGATCACGATTGACGGCCAACCCGCCGGCGTGGCGCCGGTCTTTCCCTGGATTTATACCGGCGGCATCGATCCTTACTTGTGGATCCCGATTCCCGGGGTGCAGACTTTGAACTTCACTCCCTATCGCGTGAATCTCACTCCGTTCGCCGGCCTTTTGAGCAATGGTCAGGAGCACACGGTTTCACTCAGCGTGTACAACGCCGACAATTATTTTTCGGCGACCGCGTCGCTTCTGCTATACACGGATCCGGGGAGCACGCAGACGAGCGGCGCGATCACCGAAAACACACTGACCGGGCCGTCTCCGGTGGTCACGGAGAACCTTAATGTGCAGCCGACTTCCATTACAGGCACAGTAGACGTCAGTTCAAAACGCAGCTTCGTGATTTCCGGTTACGTGAATACTTCACACGGCAAAGTGACGACGAAGGTTGCGCAGACTGCGAACTTTTTCAACGACCAGACTTTCAACATCACGGGAACCAAGTATGTGCAGGACATCTATCAAAACACCACTCTGACCTCGAATACGACGGTGTCCCAGACCGGTGTGGCAAGCGTGGTCTACAACCAGGATTACACCTGGCCGCTGACGGTGAATTACTCGGAGGTGGTTCAATCCGACGGCGATTATAGCGCCACTACCACGGCAAAGCAGACCTACCAGCTCACCAACACCACAACGCAGTCCGGCAAAATCATTTATACAAGTTTTCTGGAAAACGCCGGCCAGCACGTTGACACGCTTAACTACAACACTTCGGCCAATTCGGACCAGTCCGCTTCCCAGCAATACAACTACTACGACTCGACCGGCGCGGCTTATGACTGCGCCATCTCCGCGGTAGCAAACCTGCTCACGGCGTTCAGTCCGGGGTGCGCGCAGTAGACAATCGGTACGGGAGTAAAAAGGGAGCGGCCTGGCCGCTCCCTTATTTATTTATTTGAACGTCGTTGGTCGCTGGCAGTGCGAGTTAGCCAGTTTTATGGCGTGTCGACGAGAGGTTGCCAGAGTTCGACGCGGTTGCCCTCGGGGTCGGTGATCCAGGCGAAGTGGCCGTAGGAGGCGGATTCCTGGTGGGGGTCGATGGGGACATTGGCGGCGCGGAGCTGGGTGAGGAGAGCTTCGAGGTCGTCGACGCGGTAGTTGATCATGGCGCGCTGGGTGGGGGCGCCGAAGTGTTTGGAGGTGTCGGGGAAGAGCATCCAGGCGGTTTGGCCGGTACCGGCGGGGACTTCGTCGGACCAGAGGAGAGTGGCACCGCCGTAGTCGGCGATCTGGATGCCGAGGTGCTGGGCGTACCAGCCGGCGAGGGCTTTGGGGTCGCGGGCTTTGAGAAAGACGCCGCCGATTCCGGTGACTCGTGCCATGAGGGTTCTCCTTGGGGGTGTGTGAGCGGGGGAGAAAAAGCATATCTCTCCGGCGCGCCACGAGGATGATACCAAGTAAGTGAAACGGAGTGAGGGAAAATAAGGTGTTTATGGAAACTCGCTCCAAGTTATTGCGGCGGCCGGGTGATGGCGCCTTGCGAAGCCGACGACACCAGTGCCGCATATTTGGCGAACACGCCCGTGGGATAACGCGGTTGCGGCGGCTTCCATTCTTTCATTCGCTGTCGAATCACGTCATCGCTGAGCTCAACCTCCAGCACACGCTGGCTGACGTCGAAGCGGATCATGTCGCCGTCGCGCACGGCGGCGATCGGGCCGCCCAGCGCGGCTTCCGGCGAGACGTGTCCGGCCATCAATCCGTGGGTCGCGCCGCTGAAGCGGCCGTCGGTCAATAGCGCAACTGAGGATCCCAATCCCTCGCCTACGAGAGCACCGGTCACGCTCAGCATTTCGCGCATGCCCGGCCCTCCTTTTGGCCCCTCGTTGCGGATGACGACGACATCGCCGGAACGAATTTTCTTGCTGGTGACGGCAGTCATGGCATCTTCTTCCGATTCAAAAACGCGCGCCGGGCCGCGCTGTTCCAGCCGCTCATGCCCGCTGATCTTAGCCACGCACCCTTCCGGTGCGAGATTTCCCTTAAGCACGACCAGCCCTCCGGTTTTCTTCAGCGGTTTTTCGAGCGGGGCGATCACTTCCTGACCGGGAGTTTCGACGGCGCTCTTGCTCTCCTCTTCAAGCGAAAAGCCGGTGACGGTTTTCGTCGAGCCGTGGAGATGATTTCCGCTGAACAATCGCTGAGCTAGGAGAGGCACGCCGCCAGCGCGATGCATATCGGTAGCTACAAAACGCCCGGAAGGTTTCAGATCGGCAAGCAGAGGAGTGCGCTCGCTGACCGTTTGAAAATCGTCGATCTCCAAATCGACGCCGGCTTCGCGCGCGATGGCCAGCAGATGAAGCACTGCGTTGGTCGATCCTCCGGTCGCGGCCACCGATGCGATGGCGTTTTCAAAGGCATCGCGAGTGAGAATTTCTCGCGGCCGAATTCCCTT
>PKVZ01000077.1:3997-7243 GCA_003131635.1 Acidobacteriaceae bacterium | reverse complement strand
TCCTGGATGGTGACGTCCTTGCCGCCGTAGCTGCCGGGTGCGATGGTGCCGCCATAAAGTACAAGCCCGGGAAGATCCATTCGTGCCAGCGCCATGGCCGCGGCGGGAATCGTTTTATCGCATCCCACCACGCACACCACCGCGTCGAACAATTGTCCGCGGCAGACCAGTTCAATGGAATCGGCGATCACTTCGCGGCTCACCAGCGAGGCGCGCATGCCTTCCGTGCCCATGGTTTCGCCGTCGGAGATGGCGATGGTGTTGAACTCCATGGGAGTGCCGCCCGCGGCGCGAATGCCTTCCTTCACTTTGGCGGAGAGCCGCCGCAGGTGAAAGTTGCACGGCATGGTTTCAATCCAGGTATTGGCCACGCCGATCAGCGGCTTGCGAAGATCGGCGTCAGTGAATCCGATGGCTTTGAACATGGAGCGCGCCGGAGCCCGGTCGCGTCCGTCAGTAATTCCGCGGCTGCGATGCTTAAGATCCATGATGTTTAAGATACACGGGAAAGATTACAACATAATCGTCATCCCTCGCGAGGCGCGGGATATCGGCGTCCGTCCGCAGTGGCCAGATTGGCGCGCAGGCAAACACCAAGGTCCCTCGCTTTGCTCGGGATGACATGAAAAAAAGATGTCCTGGAAAAAGATGACACGAAGAAAAACGGGGAACCTGTAATCAAGTGACGTCAGGAGGCGCACCCTATTGCAGATCCCCCAACTCGCATGATGCTTACCCAGGAGGCATCACGCTCTGACACTACAGTCCAAAACTTATGCCAACGCGGCACGCGCCGACTGCTCCGTAATGCCCGCCGAGCCCGGCGGTAGCGGCGCCCACTCTGGGTCTCCATGCTGGCGCAAGGCGGCGCTGGAACGTACGTCGATTACATCCACAATCGCGTACCACTCGCGGCAAAGCTGGCCGATCTGTTTGTGCGAGGCTTCCAGTTGCAGGGTGACGGCATGGTCCTGCGCGGCGGCTTCAGCATGTACAGATGTGAGATCGAGCCCTCGGCGCGAAGCCGCATTGAGGATGCGCATGAGTGCGCCCTGCGCGTTGCGATAACGAATGTGAAAAACCTGCATGGTTCGTTCCCTCGAACTAATTTAGCAATTTTGTAATTTGGTAATTTTGTAATTTGAAACCGCTGCGAGGTCGGGTTTCAAATTACAAAATTACTCAATTACCAAATTACTCAATTCTCTCTATTCGTCTCCGAACACCATCTCCGAAAGCGCTGCCCCTGCCGGAACCATGGGATAAACATTGGCCTCGGGATGACAATCAAACACCAGCAACTCGGGCTCCGGCGAGCGCAAGAATCTCTCGATCAGATCTCCCGTCTCCTCCGACACTGGAAACTCCGCCATGGCAGCCTCATTCAGACGCCAGGCGTGGATCTTGTAGGCCTTGGCAATCTCGACGAAATCCGGATTGTCGCTCAAGTCGGTTTCGGCATAGTTGCGCTCGTAAAAGAGCTGCTGCCACTGCCGCACCATACCCAGATATTTGTTATCGACGATGACCATTTTGACCGGCAGGCCGAGACGGCGCACGGTGGCCAGTTCCTGGATGTTCATCTGGAAGCCGCCATCGCCGGAAACGCAAAGCACGCAAGTCTGCGGCTTCGCCAGTTGCACGCCGACTGCGGCGGGCAGAGCGAAACCCATCGCTCCCAGTCCGCCCGAAGTGATGAAACCGCGCGGTGACGAAGAACGGTAACGCTGCGCCGCCCACATCTGGTGCTGGCCGACATCGGCAATCACCACGTTGTCTTGCGGCAGGCGGCTGAAAAGTTCATCGAGAAAACGCATCGTCGGCTGCGCCAGTCCGCGCGGATCGACCTCCGCGCGCTCCTCGCCGCAGGCCACTGCACGCCAGCCGCTCCAGTCCGGAAGGGAAGCGTGGCGCAGTTCCGCGTGAAGCGCCGGAATCGTTTCGGCCAAATCTCCGATCACCGGCAACTCACAGGCCCGAACACGATCCAGTTGCGCGGGATCAATTTCGAAGTGAACGATTTTTGCGTTGGGGGCAAAGCGCGTCGGCTCGCCGGTTACGCGATCATCCAGCCGCGCTCCGAAAACCATCAGCAAATCGGTTTCGTGCAGCGCCATATTGGCCGCGCGCGTTCCATGCATCCCGACCATGCCCAGGTAATACGGCGACTGCGGGGGAACGGCACCCAATCCGTGCACGGTGGCGAACGTGGGAATATTCAAATCGTCGAGCAGGCGCCGCAGCTCGGGAATGGCTCCGGAAAGTTTTGCTCCCGCACCCACCAACGCCACGGGCTTGGTGGCGTGTTTCAGCAATGCGATAATCGTGTCGCTGAATGCGCCTTCGGCCGTGGCGTCGGCAGGCCGTGCGTGGGGGGTGAACTTTGCCGGACCGGAAAATTCTTTTTTTGCTTTGAGCAGATCGGTGGGAATATCGATGACCACGGGTCCCGGGCGTCCACTGCGAGCCCAGTGAAATCCTTCCGCAATCACTTCCGGAATTTCGTCGATGGTTCGTACCAGCCGGCTCCATTTGGTCAGCGACAGCGTTACGCCGAAAACGTCAGTCTCCTGAAAAGCATCCGTGCCGATCACCGCGCTGCGCACTTGTCCGGTGATGCAGACCAGCGGGACGGAATCCATCTTGGCATCGGCAATGCCGGTCACCAGGTTGGTAGCGCCGGGGCCGCTGGTCGCAATCGCCACCCCGACTTTTCCCGTAACTCGCGCATAGCCCTCCGCGGCAAACGCCGCGCCCTGCTCGTGCCGCGTAAGAACATGCCGGATGCCGCTTCCTTCCAATGCGTCATACAACGGCATGATCGCGCCGCCGGGATAGCCGAACACCAGGTCCACCCCTTCGGCGCGCACGCATTGCAGAACGATTTCGGCTCCCTTAAGCATTCACGACCTGTTCCGGTTCCGGCTTCTTCGCCTCGGCCGGCTTCTTAGGTTCTTTGCCGGGAAGCCAACTCATCATGCCGCGCAACTGCGCACCTATGATTTCAATCGGATGCTGCTGTTCTTTCTGGCGCAACTCGGTGAAGTGGTAGCCTCCATCTTTGTTTTCTTTGATCCACTCACGAGCGAAGGTTCCATCCTGAATGTCGGCCAGAGTTTTCTTCATCGCGGCTCGCGTGGCATCGCCCACAACTTTTTCGCCGCGCGTCAGGTCGCCATATTCGGCGGTGTTCGAGATCGAGTAGCGCATCCGGCTCAGGCCGCCTTCGTAGATGAGGTCGACGAT
>PKVZ01000077.1:0-3963 GCA_003131635.1 Acidobacteriaceae bacterium | reverse complement strand
TGCGCGTAGGCCAGCGCATACTCGTGAGCGCGCTTGCTGGAATCCTGTTGAATCGCGATCAGCGACGGTACGCCGCGGCCTTCGCTATAGACACGGCGCAGGAGATGGCCGGGGCTCTTGGGCGCGATCATCACCACGTCCACATCGCTCGGCGGGACGATCGTCTTGAAATGAATGCTGAAGCCGTGGGAGAAGCCGAGAATCTTTCCCGGATGCAGATAAGGTTTGACGTATTGTTCGTAGACCTCAGCCTGAGTCTCGTCAGGGGTGAGCACGTGAATCCAGTCGGCGCGCTTGGCGGCTTCATCGGGAGCGACGACCACCATGCCATCGGCGCGGGCCTGCGCAGCGCTGGGGCGATTGGGTTCCAGACCCACGATTACTTTGCAGCCGCTGTCGCGCAGGTTCTGCGCCTGGGCGTGTCCCTGGCTGCCGTAGCCCAGGATGGCGATGGTTTTGCCCTTCAGGGCGGCGGGATTGGCGTCGTGTTCGTAGAAGATTGTGGCCACTGGATGCTCCTTATCCGAAAAACCGACCGGTCGGTCGGTACTTAGAAATGCTACCTGTGCCCGGAATCAGTGTCAAGCAGGAAATTAGTCTCCGCAATATCACCCGTGTAACGTTTTTTCGCACTCATTGGTAATCTGTTCCGCAACTGTTTACCATGTGACCCGATGGCCCGCGAGACTTTGGTCGATTCCCGGCAGGAAATTCTGCGCACCGCCGCACGCTTGTTCCAACAGCGTGGCTATGACGCCACTTCCATGAACGATGTTGCCGCCGCGCTCAAGCTGAGCAAGGGCGGCCTCTATCACCACTTTCAAAGCAAAGACGAAATCCTGTTCGAGATCATGGACCACGCCATGGAGATCACGCAGGAGCGCGTAATCAATCCGGTGCGCGACATCGCCGATGCGGAGGAGCGGCTGCGCGCACTTATCCGGCTGCACATTGAGGTTGTACTCAGCCCGCGCGATCGCGAGATCACCGTAATGCTCCACGAAAACCATCCGCTGCCTCCGGCATTGCGTAAACGCATCAACTCCCGCAAAAAAGAGTATGTGCACTTTCTGGAGAATTTGATGGCGGAAGCGCAAAAGGTGCGGCACCCGCATTCCACAAAAGGCAAGGTGAGTCCGCGTGCCGCGGCCTTCGCCCTGCTCGGCATGCTCAATTGGATTTACCAGTGGTACAAACCGGAGGGCGATCTGCAGGCGCAGAACCTGATTCCGCAATTTACCGAGATCATCTTTGGAGGCATCTTCGCGTGAAAACGCTTTTCGCCAGTCTTCCGGAGATCGAGGAGCAGCGCGCTGACAGCGGCAAGTCCTACCGTGAATTTATGCGCGTGCCGGCGATGAGCGCCGGGCTTTATGTTCTGCCCGCTGGAGGAACGGACCGGCAGAAGCCGCATCGCGAAGACGAAGTCTATTACGTGGTCCGCGGCCAGGCCCGCTTCAAGGCGGGATCCGAGGACCGCGAAGTTTCGGCTGGCAGCGTGATCTTCGTCGCGGCACAAGTCGGACACCGCTTTTACGACATCACCGAGGAGCTCGCGGTTTTAGTTTTCTTTGCGCCCGCGGAAACCTAATCGGCTGCGTTTTCAACTCGCCACTCGGTACCGGGTACTCGCGGCTACTTCGCCGGAATCCAGTAGACTTCTTCTTTGATGGCGGTGCGGTCGACGAAGCCGCGGCGTTTAAGAATCGCCTTGCTGTTGGCGATCATGTCGGGATGTCCGCACAGGTACGCCGTTGTATTCGTGGCGTCGAGTTCCCAGTGATCGGCATACTTGCGTAACACATCGTCCGCGCGCCCGATTTCGCCCGGCCAATCTGCATGATCCCACGGCCGGCTCACGGTGGGCACGTATTTGAACCAGGGCAATTCGGCGTCGAAGCGGATCAGTTCCTCTTTGTAGCCGAACTCCCAGGGGCGGCTGGCGCCATTGAGCAGATAAAGTTGATGGCTGCCATCGAAGCGGCCTTCTTTCCAATCTTTCGCAAGGGCGCGGACAAAGCTTACAAACGGAGCAACCCCGGTCACGGTGCAAACCAGCAAATGATGTTTTCGTCCGCTTTCCGTGTCGAGCGTGCATTTTCCCTTGGGAATTTTTCTCATGAGCAATTCATCGCCGGGTTGCAGCTTGAACAGGCGCGGCGTAAGAGCCCCTTCCGGCACCAGTTCGAAGAAAAATTCCATTTCACTTTCAAAAGGCGCAGAGACAATCGAGTACGGACGTTCCGTTCGTTTGCCATCGCGCTCTATCCCCAGCGTGGCATACTGTCCCGGAGCAAACTTGAACTCACCGCCGGGCTGGATGCGAATCATCCATAGGTCGGGGGCGAATTCCTCGCGTCTAGTGACCCGGGCCCGGTAAAACTTGTCGTCCGCCATCATTTGCAAGAATCCTCTGGAATTCATGAAGCAGCCAGAACGCCGACTTAAGGCCTGCTTCACGGGTGAATAAAGATTTGCGATGATACACGGCAAGCCGGTACTTTTACAACCGAACGGTCGTTCGAATCGCCAGCTCCCGGCGAGGCGAGCGCTATTCACGTGCGGGGTCTCCCAGGAAAAATTCAACAGGCTGGGCTTCGGGCTCGACCTGCCCCTCCGCTTTGCTTCCAGCCGGCGCAGGCGCCGGAAGCGCACGGAGCTTCACTAATTCGTCCTGAGTCTTTTGCCAGTCAGCCGGTTTTTTCTTGATCGCGTTGGGTGCGTTCGGGTCGCCATAAAAGGCCAAAATGTTCGCCCGCAAATCGGGATCGATTTGATCGAAGTTATGTCCAGACAACTGGTCGAGCAAGCGCGCATACGCCTTATCGGTGAGGGCGTACTCCCCGGAAACCGTATCGTGGCCTGTGTCAAAGTCGGTGTTGGTGAGGTGCAAGTCTCCGGCTGAAGTTTCCTGGAGAAGCTTGGTGTAATCCTGCACCGTTTTCACTACGCTGGCGATGTAGAGGTCTTCAGTTTTCTGCGTGGGGATCTTGAAGTCGAGCGCCTTGAAGGGTCCAATCTTGGGAACAAATCTTAGAAAGAACGCCAGCAGTCGGGTCCCGAAGCCCGGCTTGCGATAGCCCTTACCCCATTCCTTCTGATAGCTGGTGCGGGATAAGTAATAACGAAACTGGCGCGCCTTGAAGTTGGGAGTTTCCGAAACGATCTCCTGGCGGCGCGCGATGAGCGCCACGCGCGTCATCTCGGGAAGAATGTTGCCGATCGCCCGGCGGAAGGTGCCGATGGCCAGATCTTCCTTAGTGAGGACGTCAGTCAGCGGAATGCCGTAGGTATCCTGAAACGCCCGCTCCAGCACGGGTTTGGAAATTTCGAAGCCGATGAAGTCGTGATAGCGATCGGAAGTATAGCGGTTCTTCGCTACCTGGGTTACGTCAAAACCAAACTCGGTGCGGATGTGGGCCTTAGGATTATCTTCGTAGGTCACCACGTTGCCAAACTTTTTTCGAAGCTTGGGGAACTCAAGACCTACGGCTTGATTGACGGTCGGGTGACCGCAATTGTCGGCGGAATAATGAGCCAAAGCGCCCAGCGCAAAAGCGTATTCGTCGAGGTCGGAAGCTTCCTTGATCAAATTGACGACGAAATCGCCGCTTCGCACGTAGTGCGTGAGGTCGCTGAAATACTTGTTCCCGAACGGATAATATCCCATATCCTGCATCACCGAGCCGCCGTAGGCAAAGGCGTGCGCCTTCTTCAAATCGTCATCCGTGGCGGCGGGAAAGCGCTTCTTCAGCAAAGGCAGGAGAGTGTCTTTCCAAGCCAGGTCGACGATCTCTTCGTGAGTGAGCACGGAATAGGCTGCGCAGGTCTGCACGGTGCAGACCTGCGCAATAACCAGCGCCAGCCCGAGCCAAATGGCCGTTCTGCAAGAATTGAGGATGCGACTCATTTGGTTAAGACGAGAACCACAAAGCTGTCAGGCACGATGCTGCGCCGGGGATG
>PKVZ01000305.1 GCA_003131635.1 Acidobacteriaceae bacterium | reverse complement strand
CCGAACGTGGTGGATTTGATCAAGGGCCAGCGCATTCATCTCATCATCAATACGCCGACTGGCCTGGAGCCGTGGTTCGACGAAAGAGCGATCCGGCGCGCCGCAGTGACGGCGCGCATTCCCACCATTACCACGCTTTCAGCCGCTCGCGCGGCCGCGGAAGGGATTGCGGCGTTGCAGCGCGGCGAGTTGAAAATACGGGCGCTACAGCAGTTGCACGCGGAGAGAGCGATTCGGAGCTAACTCGTTGAAGGTTTTTGTCTACAAAATGACAGCGGACCGTCCTCGGCGTCTATGTGTTACAATGTGTGCAAATGGGTAATACAATTACAGTTCGCCTGCCGCAAGAACTAATTGATCGGCTCCGTAAAAAGTCGCGCCGCACGGGGCTGCCCGTCGGCCGGGTAGTTCGCCAAGCTGTGGAAAGCTCCTTTTCGCGAGAAGAGAAGAATCCACTGCTTGAATTCGCTGGTGTGATCAAGGGCGGGCCGCGCGACGTCTCGTCACGCAAGGGATTCTCCCGCGAATAATGGACGCCATCGCGGATACCGGCTATCTCGTGGCCTTGTTCAGGAAAGAGGATCAGCATCACGCGTGGGCCACAGGTCTTGCCTCTGAGCTCACCCTGCCGCTGCTGACCTGCGAGCCGGTACTGGCAGAAACCGCCTTCCACCTGAAATCGAGCGCTCATGTTCTCGCATTGTTGCGGCGGGGCGGGATTCGCATAGCATTCGACTGCGCGAGCAACCTTGAGCATCTTCGGGATCTCGCCGCACGCTACGATAATCGAAAACCGGACTTGGCCGACTTGTGCCTGATTCGTATGAGCGAATTGCATCCCCGGCACGCGGTCATTACAGTCGACGAAGACGACTTCCGCGTGTACCGACGCAATAAGCGTGAGGCTATCCCGCTGCTAACTCCGCCTAAAAAGTGATACGCTGAACTCGCTATGCTACTTCACGGTATTTTCCCTCCCATCACCACGCCGTTCTATCCCGACGGCAATGTCTACTTCAAAAAGCTCGAGAGCAATGTCGAGCGCTATTCGCGAACGCCTTGCGCTGGCATTGTTGTGCTCGGCTCGACCGGCGAGGCCATCCTGCTTTCCGATCAGGAGCGGTGCGATGTGCTGAAGTCCGCGCGCGAGGCGGCCGCGCCGAACAAAGTGCTGATTGCGGGCACGGGGATTGAGTCGGCGAGTGAGACGCTGCGTCTTACCGAGTACGCCGCTGGACTCGGCTACGACGTAGCTATGGTGCGCACGCCGCATTACTACAAGAAGCAAATGCAACCGGCCAACATTCTGGCTTTTTATCGAACCGTGGCGGACCGCTCGCCGTTGCCGGTGATTATTTACAACTTTCCGCAGGCTACCGGCTACAACATTCCCGCCGAGCTGGTGATCGAATTGGCGGAACATCCGAATCTGATCGGGATCAAGGAATCGAGCGGCGACGTGGAAAAAGTCCGCACGATGGTGGACGGCACGCGGCACATCCGGCGCAGCGCCACCGTGACTGAGACGTTTGGTGCGGTAACGCCGCGCATGCTCGCGGCGGCAGCTTCGGGCTCGAATGTAGAGGGAGGGGAACTGGTGCAGGTTGGGGTGTCAGGTTCGTCATCGCTTGCAAAGCCTTCGTCCGCGGCGGTTACGGTTGTCGGCAAGATGAAAACCCGGCAGAAGGAAGCGGGATTTCAGGTGCTGGTGGGAGCTGCCGACAAGTTGCACGCCTCGCTGGACGCGGGAGCGGTAGGGGCAATTCTCGCAATTGCATGTCTTGCGCCAACTTCCTGCTATGAGATCTACGCGGCGTGGAAAGAGGGCGACAACGAACTGGCGCGGCTGAAGCAAGAGCGCATTGCTGTAGCCGCGCAACGTGTCGTGAGCGAGTTGGGAATTCCCGGTGTGAAGTATGGCATGGATTTCAATGGATACTTCGGCGGTTCGGCGCGCCTGCCTCTGCTGCCGCTTACGAGCGACGTGAAGGGCGATGTGGAGCGACTGCTGGCGGATGTGAGGAACTGAAAACCGGCGTCATCCCAAGTTTGGCAAGGTAACGCAGCCGGCACCGAGCCGGATATGAAGGTTCAACTTCCGCTCAGGGCTTGTGATCCGGATCACAATTGCCGTATACTGTATTCGAACGAACGTTCGAATTATAGACTCCTCCGAGACTCATGGCCAGTCCATCAACCGCAACGCGAGTTTCCCCACCGCGGCGTCACGGAGCTTCCGCTCCGGCCACGCGCTTTGACCGGCGATTGTCGGAAATTCTTATCCACGCTACGAATGTCTTCTGCGAAAAAGGATATGAGGGAGCCTCCATGCGCGATCTGTCGCGCGCCAGCGGAATGTCGCTGGCTGGGCTTTATTACTACTTCGAATCCAAAGAACGGTTGCTCTTCCTCATCCAGAAGCACACTTTCACAACCGTTGTGCGACGGTTGAAAGAGCGATTGGATGGAGTGAGCGATCCCGAGCAGCAGGTTCGCATCTTCATTCTCAATCATCTGGAATATTTTTTGGCGAATCCGGCGGCCATGAAGGTGCTGTCGCACGAGGCAGAAGCGTTGAAGAATGGCTTCGCTTCGGAAGTGGCGGCCATCAAACGCCAGTATTACCGCATCTGCGTGGGGCTGCTGGATGAATTGAAAGGCGAACGAGGATTGCAATTCTCAACGCGAATCGCGGTGTTGAGCTTGTTCGGCATGATGAATTGGATTTATACCTGGCACAACCCGCGTGTCGACGCCGATGCTGAGCACATCGCGCGAGAAATGGGAGATCTCTTTCTGCGCGGCGTGATGAGCGGGAGCCGGGGACGCAACGGGCGGTAAGATTGCGCTGACTAGCGGAGAAGACCAAGATTCCTCGCTGCGCTCGGAATGACAAAGGGACAGCGGAATGACAAAGGGATAATGGAGTGACAACAGTTCACTGATATTGACGAAACATAAGGAGCTATAAACATGGCGACAACAACACAGCCGGCGATCGGCGAAACCACAAAGCAGCTTGTTAACTACCGCACGGACGGCGGTGTCGCGGTGATTGAGATGTGCGATCCCCCCGCCAACACTTACACCTACGAGATGAACCAGCAGTTGGATGCGGCCATCCTGCGCGCGCGCATGCAGAACGATGTTTACGTCATCTTACTGACCGGCGCTGGGGATAAGTTCTTCTCCGCTGGGGCCAATATCAAGATGCTTTCCAGCGTGGACCCCACCTTTAAGTATTACTTCTGCTTACATGCGAACGAAATGCTGTTGCGCCTGGAACACACGCCCAAGCTGGTGATTGCGGCGATCAATGGCCACTGCGTGGGCGGCGGGCTGGAGATTGCGATGGCGGCAGACATTCGAATCGCACGCAAGGATGCGGGCAAGATCGGGCTGCCGGAAGTAAACCTGGGCGTGCTGCCGGGCACTGGCGGCACGCAGCGGCTCTCGCGGCTGGTGGGTAAGAGCAAGGCGATTGAACTGATGGTGACGGGCAATACCTTTTCGTTCGAAGAAGCGCAAGAACTCGGAATCATCAACGACATCTACGAACGCGACGGCTTCATGGAAAACATGATGGAGTATGCCAAACAGTTCTGCCCGCCCAATAAGGCCGCGAAGGCTGTCGGACGCATCAAGCGCGCGGTGCAGACGGGATGGGAGATTCCCATGGAGTCGGCGCTGGCGGTGGAGCGCGAGAACCAGCAGATACTTTTCCAGAGTGAAGATGCGAAGGAAGGTCTGGCTGCGTACGTGGAGAAGAGGCCGGCGGTTTTCAAGGCGAAATAGTACCGGGTGCCCGGTTAGTTTCGAGCGCGGCGGGCGAGAACGCCCGCCCGACAGCCGGCGGGACCCTTCGGCGTTACGACGCCGACGCTACGACCTTACGAGGAAAGAAGAATGCTTGCTGCGAAAGTGAAGATTGAACCCGGGCAATTGTTGATCGACGGACAATGGGTGGATGGGGCGAAGAAATTCGACACCATCAATCCGGCCACGGGCGAGGTGTTAACGCAGATCGCGGCTGCTTCGTCCGCCGATGTGGATCGTGCCGTCTCCGCGGCGCGGCGCGCTCTGGAGGATCGTAACGGCGCGTGGCGAAAGTTATCGGCCAGTGAACGCGGGCGGCTAATCTGGAAGCTTGCCGACCTGCTCGAAAAGAATATCGACGAGTTTGCCGAGCTCGAGACTCTCGATAATGGCAAACCCATCTTCGAGTCGCGATACGTCGACATGCCGATGGTGATCGACGTTCTTCGCTACTACGCGGGACTAGCGACCAAGATTCACGGCGAGACGGTCAACACCCTGGAAACGGCTTTCACTTATACGCTGCGTGAACCGGTGGGAGTGGTCGGGCTGATCGTTCCGTGGAACTTCCCGTTATTGTTGGCGTCCTGGAAAGTAGGTCCAGCGCTGGCCTGCGGTAACACCATCGTATGGAAGCCAGCCAGCCAGACTTCGCTGACCACATTGCGGTTCGGAAAGTTGGCGATCGAGGCGGGTGTGCCCGCAGGCGTCATCAACATTGTTACCGGTCCGGGAGAAGTGGGCCGGACGATAGTGAAGCATCCTGGGATCGACAAAATTGCTTTCACTGGGTCAACCGTGGTCGGCCAGGAAATCATGCGAAGCGCGGCCGACACGGTGAAGCGCATCACGCTGGAACTCGGGGGAAAGTCGCCGAACATTGTGTTCGCCGATGCCGACATCGACAACGCCGTGAAGGGCGCGATCACCGGGATCTTCTACGGCAAGGGTGAAGTCTGCAACGCCGGCTCGCGGCTCTTTCTGGAAAGCAAAGTGAAAGACGAATTCACGGAGAAATTGGTGGCGCGCGCGGCCAAGATGCGTCCGGACGATCCTCTCGATCCGAAAACCCGGCTGGGCGCCATCGTCAGCCAGGAGCAGATGCAGACCGTGCTGGGCTACATCGACGCCGGCAAGAAAGATGGGGCAAAACTGGTGGCTGGCGGCAATCGTGTCTCAGTCGATGGTGGTAAGGGGTTCTTCATCGAGCCGACAATCTTCGGCGACGTGAAAAATGATATGACGATCGCTCGGGAAGAAATTTTCGGTCCTGTGCTTTCGGTGCTGAGCTTCGATGACATCGACGAAGTTGTCGAGCAGGCTAACAACAATCCCTATGGGCTCGCGGCGGCAGTGTGGACGCGCGACGTCAAGAAAGCGCACAGCGTTTCCCGGCGACTGAAGGCCGGTACCGTCTGGATTAACACATACGGATTGATGGACGCATCGCTGCCCTTTGGCGGATACAAGAGTTCAGGTTTCGGACGCGAGCTTGGCATGCACGCGATTGAGCATTACACGGAGTTGAAAACCGTTTGGCTGAATATGGGGTAACAGCAATTAGCACTCAGCACTCAGCATTCAGCATTCAGCCGTGACGATTCCTTGCCGGCTGAGTGCTAATGGCTAATTGCTAATTGCTTGGAGTAATCGCAGTAAGGGAGTCATACCTTTATGCCTGGAAAAGTAGCAAAAATCGGAACCTTCAGTGATTGGGAAGGGATGTTTAACGACTGGCGCAAAGACATCGGCGTCAACACAAAGGACATCGAGGCCTTTCATTTCGATACGCTCTATGGCGCGATCGATACCGAGGAGATCGAATTCGGTTCGTACAAAGGCCGGCGCAAGTGGGAAAATCTGCGACAGATTCCGACGCAGCAGATGCGCGACGCGCTGATGAATATGATCGTTTATCAAGGCGATACCGAATTTGCCAGCGTTGAACAGCAGCGCAACCTGCTGGAGAATGCGCCCACCGATTGGGATCGCCGCGCAATTACTCGCGTCATGATCGAGGAAATGCGGCACGGTTGGCAGATGTGCGCGCTGCTGGTAGATCACTTCGGTTATTCGGGAAAAGTTGAGGCGCAAAAAATGTTGGAGCGGCGCGCTTTCGACAATAAGCGCCTGCTGGGCGCATTCAACGTCGATGTCGATAACTGGATGGATTTTTTTACCTACACCGACTTCGTCGATCGCGATGGAAAATTTCAGTTGCAGATGCTGAAGTATTCCGCGTTCGCGCCCCTGGGACGGTCGATGTCCTACATGTTGCGCGAAGAGGCGTTCCACATGGGCACGGGCAATGATGGTCTGCGGCGCATCGTGGAGGCGGGTATCGTACCGGGCTGGCTGATTCAGAAATATTTGAACAAATGGATTTCGAGCTCCTACGATTTATTCGGCACCGACCATTCTTCGTCGGCACACTGGGCTTATGTGTGGGGCGTCAAGGGACGCTACGACGAGCCCAAAAATGAGCAAGCTCCAGATTTGGACGATTTGAACGACTACAACCGGAATCTGTATCGCAACGAAGTGGCGGGGTTGATCGAGCGCTTCAACGGTTCTTTGAAGGCAGGCCAGGCGAAGCTGTATGCGCCGAACATCAAGTTTAATCGTGAGATTGGACGCTGGAAGGGGCAGAAATTCCACGCGCAGACGGGCGAGCCGCTGGGTGACCGCGCCTATGAACAACACTTGCAAGAGAACATGCCGTCTGCCGCGGACAAGAAGCTTCTGCTGGAAATTATCGCGAATGAAAAGAAGTGGATTGCGGAGAAAACCGGAGCGCGCGATCCGCTGGCGAGTATCGGCGAAGTACGAAAATCGGCTATCAATCTGTGAGTCAAAGTCGTTTACCACAGAGGAAGGCACAGAAACTCAGAAAGCATGGTAACTACTTTGGTGGAATCTAAGCTCGCTCGGCTGACCGTTGATATCGGTTCTTCAGCAGCGCGGATTGCTTTGCGTAACGCTCCCCTCAACGTCATCGATATTCCCATGATGGAGGAACTGGCGGAGGCGCTGGCTGACATCGAGACGCGTTCGGACGTTTCCGTCATAGTGCTGAGCGGCGAGGGCAAGGCGTTCTCGGCTGGTGTCGATGTGGCGGCCCACACTCCCGACAAGGTCGAAGCTATGCTGCATAAGTTCCACGCAGTGATTCGCGCCATGATCGCCACAAAGAAGGTCACAATCGCTGCGGTCCACGGGCATTGCCTCGGCGGCGGGGCGGAACTGGCGATGGTGTGTGACATCGTCTACACCAGCGCTTCTTCGTTGTGGGGATTTCCGGAAATCAAGCTCGGGTGCTATCCGCCGGTGGCGTGTACCGCCCTGGCTGCGCTGGTCGGGCAAAAGCGCGCCGCGGAATTGATTCTGACCGGACGAACAATTAGCGGCGCCGAGGCCGCGCAGATGGGATTGGCCAATCANNATGAAAACGGCGGATGCGGAAGAAGGTATCCGTTCATTCTTGGAGAAGCGCGTGCCGAAGTGGACCGGGAAGTAGATCACCGACTCAGGAAAATGGATTACGAGATCACGCCCGAAGAAGTGAAGATCAAGCTTGACCTGGGCGAGGGATTCACGCTGCTCGATGTCCGCGAGCCCTGGGAGTTCGAAACGGCGCACATGGCCGGGGCGAAGCTGTTGCCGATGGGCGATGTTCCATCGCGCGCACATCAGGAATTGGATCCGGAAGAACACATTGTGGTGGTTTGTCATCACGGTGTTCGCTCGATGAATGTGACGGCGTGGCTGCGGCAGCAGGGATTCGAGAAAGCGCAGTCGATGCGTGGCGGCATCGATGCCTGGTCGCGGAGAGTAGATGGAAAGGTGCCGGTGTATTGAAGCAGTTAGCCATTAGCAATTGGCAATTAGCTAATACGAGCGTGGCCTGGGGACTGAGATCTGATGTCCCAGAATGCTAATTGCTAAATGCTAATTGCTAATTGCTGAATCCCATGAAAAAAGAACTCGTCGAACTCAAAGTTAACGGACGCATTTATGAATTGGCCATCGAGCCAAGCGCGTTGCTGTTGGACGTATTGCGACTCGACTTGGGATTTACCGGCTCGAAGCGCGGATGTGATGAGTCGTCGTGCGGGGCGTGTACGGTGCTGATCGATGGCGTTGCCATGATGTCCTGCACGCTGCTGGCGGCGAGTTGCCAGGAGCAGGAGATCACCACCATCGAGGGCGTGAGCGAGCATGGAAGTCTGGCCGCGATTCAAAAGGCCTACGGTGACTGGGGAGGCGCGCAGTGCGGCTTTTGCACGCCGGGATTTATCATGACGGTGAAGTCGCTGATGGCCGAGAATCCAGATCCGTCGGAA
>PKVZ01000125.1:10867-11690 GCA_003131635.1 Acidobacteriaceae bacterium | reverse complement strand
CGCATTCGCGATCTGGGTTGGCAGGGTGTGTTTGGGAATACCGATGAAATGCTCTTTCGGCCAGAGTCGCTGCAGGAATTTGCGAGTCAATCTCCGCCAATGCAGCCGCTCTTTGCCGCGATCGAGGAGATGGCCGCCGCCACCCGTGAAGCGTTAGCTGAGGAGAGGCTTACCTGGCTGCGCGGCCTGCCGCGGATTCAGATTCACAGTCCGATAGCGCTCGTTCACGCCAGTCCCCAGAGTCCTTGGCACGCACCCGCTCCGGAAGCCGGCGATGCCGAGTTGGAGGCCGTTTACCGGCCGCTCGGACAGCCGACTGCGATTTATGGGCATATCCATCGCTCGTACATTCGGAGCGTCGCGGGAATGACCGTCGTCAACAGCGGCAGTGTGAGTCTTTCCTACGACGGTGATCGGCGCGCTGCATACCTTTTGCTGGAGGACGGGAAGCCAGCAATCCGGCGCGTGGAGTGTGACCTGGACCGCGAACTTAAATCTCTTGCCGCGCGCGGCCTGCCGCACGCTGATTGGATTGCAAAGATCCTCGAAAGCGGCCGCCCGCAGATGCCATAGCCAATGCGTTTTAACCGGCAAGGACTGCACTTTTCACCTAAATCTATTAAGATGCTATGGCCCCCGGAGCGGGGTGCGCGATGGACACTCCCTCTTCACCTAGAAAATTGGCCGGCCGCTACGAGGTTCGGCAGATCCTCGGCCAGGGCGGGATGGGCCTGGTTTACCGGGCCTACGATACTGTCGTGCGCCGTGAAGTTGCGGTGAAGACGATTCTCGACATTCCCGATCCGGCGTCGCTGCAGTTGTT
>PKVZ01000125.1:0-10794 GCA_003131635.1 Acidobacteriaceae bacterium | reverse complement strand
CATCGCGATCTGAAGCCAAGCAACATTTTCGTGATGGAAGATGATTCGGTGAAGATTATCGATTTCGGCGTCGCGCACATGGCGGACGCCCATACCACGCGCGCGCAAAAGGGCACTCTGCTCTATATGTCTCCAGAGCAGATTGAGTTGAAAGCGCTGTCCCCTGCCTCCGATATTTTCTCTCTAAGCGTTGTGTGTTATGAGGCCGTGACCGGACGCAATCCATTTCAGCGCGCCCGAGCGGACGAAGTAGTGGAGGCCATTCTCCGCCATATTCCACCACTGGCGGCGGAACTGAATTCCACGGTGAGCCAGCCGGTTAGTCGCGTGCTGCACAAAGCGATGGCCAAGCAATCCTGGCATCGTTTCGCGACCGCCCGCGATTTCGGCGACATGCTGAACAAAGCGCTGCGCAACGATCCCATTGAGTTTTTCGATCCCGAGCGCACCCGGCCGAGGCTGCAGCGTGCAACTAAAGCCTTGGAAGAAGGCGATTTCCAGTTCGCCGGTGAGATCCTGGGTGAACTGGAGGCCGAGGGTCACATGGACACGTCCATCGGCTCGCTTCGCCGCCAGCTCGACGTCGCGATCCGGCGAAAAACCCTCTCTCAATTGCTCGATGCCGCCCGCGCGCGATTTGAAGAGGAGGAAGATCCGCTGGCCCTGCAGAAGTTGCAGGAAGCCCTGCAGATCGAGCCGGACAATGCCACCGCGTTGGCTCTGAAGAGCCGAATTGAAAACCGGCGCAGCGAACGCCAGATCGATAACTGGTATCGCCTCGCGCGGCAGCACATCGACAATCACGCCTACGGGCATGCCCGCGAGGCTCTGCAGAATGTTCTTCAACTCCGGCCCAAGGAGGCACGTGCGCTGCAACTGCTGGCGGAGGTCGACCGCCAGGAGCAGGAATATAAGAAACTCCGTCAGGAGAAAGAGCAGATTCATCGCGCCGCCATGGAAGCGTGGCACAAAGGCGACGTAAGCAATGCGCTCTCCAAGCTGGGCGTAGTGCTGGAATTGGACCGGCGCGCCCCGGACTCCATCAATCGCGAGAGCGGCGCCAATTACCAGAGCTTCTATAACGAAGTCCGCTCCGAGCACGACGCGATGAACACCGCATACGCCGAGGCTCGCAGGCTTCTCACCGAGCACAATTTCGCCAAGGCGCTAGCCGCGTGTCAGGCATATCTGACTAAGTATCCGAACAATGCCATCTTTCAGGCTCTTCGCTACGACATCGAGGAGCAGCAACGGCAGAACCTTTCGGCTTTCATCGCCTCTGTCGATCGTCAAGTGGAGACGGAACCGGATCTCGATAAGCGCGTGAACATTCTGCGTGAGGCCCTCGAACTGTATCCCGGAGAATCGCATTTTGAACGCGCTTTGCGGCTGGTGCAGGATAAGCGCGACCTGGTCAACTCCATCGTCGCGCGTGCACATCTTCACGAAGAACAGGGAGCGTACAGCGATGCGCTGAATGACTGGGAAATTCTGCGAACCATCTACAACCAGTATCCAGGATTGACCTTTGAAGTCGAGCGCCTGCAGAAACGGCGCGATCAGCAGGCCCGTATCGAATCGAAAACCCGGCTGGTGGAACAGATCGACATTTGTCTGCACTCCAGCGATTACGCTCGAGCCCTCGATCTGTTGCAAAGCGCGGCGGCCGAATTCCCCAGTGACCCGGAGCTGATGGAGCTTGACAAGCTCGCCCAGGACGGCGTGAAGCGCAAGGCCGAAGCTCACCGCCTGATGACCGAAGGCCAGGATCAGATCGCACAACAGAAAGCTGCGGATGGACTGAAGTTGCTGCGTGCAGCCTATGAACTGGATGAAAACAATTCTCTGGCGCGCGCGGTCCTCGCCAACGCTTTGGTGGAGCAGGCTCATTCCATTGTAGAAACCGATTGGCGGGAGGCCGAAAAACTTGCCAAGGAGGCGCTCGATTTAAATCCCGCGCATCCTATGGCCAAGACCATCAAGACTCTGATCCTCGACCACAAGAAAGAAACATTCGTCGAGGAGTGCGTTTCGCAGGCGCGCAAGATGCAAACTGCCGCTGATCTTGCCGGAGCCTTGTCCCGGATTCAAGAGGGATTATCCAGTTATCCCCGCGATCCCAGGTTGCTTCAGATTCAGGAAACGGTGCAGCGAGACCTGCAGGCCCAGCGCCGTCAAGTTCGCCGGCGCGATGTGGAAGAACTGCGCCGCATCGAGGCTGAAATCGATACTGCCACGGAGTCCGCAAAGCCGGCGTTGGGCGAACGCGTTCGAGCTGTTGCGGAAAAGCATTCTACGGATGGAGAAGTATTAACCTTGGCCAATGGCCTTCTGCACCGCCTCGGACTGGAAGTGGCCCGGAACATTTCGAGTGCATCGCCGGAAAGCGAAAGCGCAACGCTCACTTACCACACCCCTCCGGCCAACTCTTCCGGGCCTTCTTTAGAGGCAACAAGTAATGCTGCGTCGCCCACGCCCGAATCCGATGTCAGTGCCCTGGTCCCTGCTACACCGGTTCTTGCGCCCACGCCGCCCACGCCGCCTTCGGCGCCCGTAGAGGCCGCCGTTAAAGCCATCGCCCCCAAAACACCTTCATCTTCCATTCCGAAGCCATCCGCAAAATCGCCGAGGCGTTTTACCGCGCTGCTTGCCTCCTCCTCCGCAATTATCCTGCTCGTCGTGATCTTCCTGTTCGCACGAAAACATCCCGCTGCGCCGGTAGCCTTGTCACCGGCGGCCTCGGCCCCCGAACCCGCGGCCGTCCCCACCGCTCCTGTTGCGGTTTCTCCCGAGCCGGTTCCGCAGTCTCCCGAATTATATCCAGACACCGGCACCGAAAAAACAACTTCCAGCGACTTGGGTACGCTGATTGTCGTCACTGGTCAAGACAAGGCAAGAGTGTTTCTCAACGGCAAACCGCAGGCGCAACTCACGCAGAATGGGCAATTGCGCATACCGAATCTCGAGCTCAAGGACTACGTCATCCGCGTATCCAAAAGCGGGTTTCAGGATGTACCGGAACAAAAAATTCGGATTCGCAAAGCTGAGCAAGGCAAGCTCATCTTCAATCTGCAGCCCCTGCCCCATTTGGCCTCATTGACGATTCAAGGCGGGATTCCAGGAGCGACGGTTCTCATCGACCAAACGCCGGTTGGAACAGTTCAGCCCGATGGCACGCTCAACGTGGCCACAGTAAACCCCGGCGACCACACCATCGAAATACGCAAAGACCGGTTCAAGGCGAAGCAGATCAAAAGACATTTCGTTGTGGGATCAGCGGTCTCTCTGGCGACTGCCGACGCGGCGCTGGACGCCGCTCCCGGTGAGTTGAAAATTACTTTCACTCCCGTCGATGCCCAGGTCACTTTGACTAAGGAGGGCGAAACTCCCACCAAAGTAAGCAGCGGTAGTCCGCTAAGTTTGGCTGCCGGTTCCTACACACTCACGGCGAAGACGGCCGACAACTTCTCTCGCTCGGCGACGATGGAAGTCACCGCCGGTCAATCCAGGAATTTGGACTTATCTCTCGCACCCGACGGAATCTCAAAATTTGATGATCCCTCAAGCTGGAAGCAGGAGAAAGGTTCCTTCGTTCGCAAGGGTGGCGACTTCGTGATGTACAACCTCTCTCCTACATTGGGCACGTTTGTCTTTTCCGCCATGCTGAACAAGGGACACCGCCTGCAGTGGGTGTTGAATTGCACGGACGTCAACAACTACATCCTGTTTCAAATGGATGACAATAATTTCTACCGTACGGTGATCCGCAATGGACAGAAGGGAGACGAAATCAAAATTCCACACAAGAACGAGAAAAAAACTTTCCGAACTCTCCAGATTCGTGTGGGACCGAATGAAATCGTGCATCAGATCAGGCAAGGAGATAGTTGGGCTGTGCTCGATCGCTGGACTCCTTCAGGAATCAATTTGAGTCTCGGCAAGTTTGGTTTTTACATTCCTGGCAACGACCAGGTCGCACTTTCCAGTTTCGGCCATTATGTTGATTTGAGTTTGCGATAGCAGAACCCCTTGGACGTTCAGCATTTGGAAGATTGTCCGCCAGACGGATACGGAGGAAAAACATGCATTCTTTAACGCGTCGCGATTTCATGCGGATCGGCACAGGCTCGGTAGCGGCTGGGGCCGCAGTCAAGTTCACCTTGCTGGAGCCGGCCGCATTGTGGGGCGCAGGCCGTGCCGTTGCGGCGAGTGACCGCGTCCGATTTGCGTCAATCGGCACCGGCACCCGCGGATGCGAATTGCTGCAGGCGACGCTTGCGGTGCCGGGCATCGAATGCGTGGCGGTTTGCGATCTCTACGACAGCCGGCACGAGGCGGCGCAGGAGGCCGTGCAGAAGCAGGTTCCAGCCACGCGCAGCTACAAGGAAATCCTCGATCGCAAAGATGTGGATGCGGTGATTGTTGCCGTGCCCGACCATCAACATCGTCGCATTGTAGTGGACGCTTGTGCAGCGGGTAAGGACGTGTACTGCGAAAAACCGATGTCGCACACCGTGGAGGACGGCTTCGCCATGGTGGATGCGGTGCATAAAGCAAATCGCATCATGCAGGTGGGCAGCCAGCGCGTGAGTTCCATCGTTTATGAGAAGGCGCGCGAATTGTATTCGTCTGGCGCACTCGGCGATGTGTTTTTCATCGAAGGCTCGTCGGACCGCAATTCGCCCAGCGGTGCTTGGGTTTATCCCATTCCTCCGGACGCGAGCGAGCAGACGATCGATTGGAATGCCTTCCTGGGAGACGCGCCCAAGCGGCCGTTTGACGCTGCGCGCTTTTTCCGCTGGCGGTGCTTCTCCGATTATGGCGAGGGATTAGCCGGAGATTTGTTCGTGCACCTGCTCTCCGGAATTTACTTTATCTCGGGAACGAATGAGGCGCCGCAGCGCGCGCAGACCAGCGGCGGTCTGTTTCGCTGGAAAGACGGACGGGACTTCCCTGACTTGATTGAGACTCTTTACGACTATCCCAAATTCCGCGTAGTGCTGCGCTGCAATCTAAACAATGCCGGCGGTGAACCGATCAAATTTCACGGCACCAAGGCAACGATGGAGATCAATGGGCAGACACTGACCTTTACTCCGCAGGACACGGCGCCCAAGCCGGAGGGTTATTCCATCAAGGGCTGGCCGGCGCGGCTTCGAAAAGAATACTTGGCACAGTGGGATGCGGACCATCCCGAACCCGGTCCACTGGACTACCAGGCAGTCGAGGCCGAAACTTTCACCGCGCCGCAAGGCTACAGCGATGTGTCGGCGCACCAGGCAAACTTTTTCAATGCGGTGCGAACCCGCAAGCCGACGGTGGAGAACGAAGTGTTTGGTAATCATGCGGCCATCGGCTGTCACCTGGCGAATTACGCCTATTTCAAGAACACGATTGCAACCTGGGATGCCGGCGCGAAAACGATTCGCGGATAAATCCGCAGACCAGTGACAGAAAATAATTCAGAATTGAGGACTTTCATCATGTACCGGATTTCTCGAAGAACGTTCCTGAAGACTGCCTCCGCATCGGCAGCCTGTGCCGCACTGTGGAAGGGCGCACGTCCCCTGATGGCCAACCCTCTCGGCCTGCCGCTTGGTTTGCAGTTGTACTCGGTGAGGGATGTTTTGCCGAAAGACTATGAAGGAACGCTAAAGCAACTGGCTGCGATGGGCTATCGCGAAGTGGAGGCTGCGGGCTTCTTCGGCCGCAGTCCGAGCGAAGTGAAACAGGCGATGGAACATGCCGGTCTGCATTGCGTGAGCGCCCATTATTCCCTAAGCCAACTGCTGCCGAAGGTGGATGAAACCATTCAGTTCGGCAAGGATCTCGGGCTGGAGTACATCGTATGCGCCGCGCCGATGCTGAAGGATCCCTCGCGCGCGAAGGAGCCCGGATCACGCGCCGCGCGGGAATCGATGACGCTCGATGACTGGCGCTGGAATGCGGATCAATTCAATATCATTGGTGAAAAAGTGAATGCAGCCGGAATGCGGTTTGCTTATCACAACCATACGCCGGAGTTCCGCGCGGAAAATGGTGTGATGTTCTACGACGAACTGTTGAAGTCGACAGACCCCGCGAAGGTAAGCATGGAACTGGATTGCGGCTGGGCGGTGGTCGCCGGTCAGAATCCCGCAGACCTCCTGTCTCGCTATCCAACACGGATTTGTATGCTGCACGTGAAGGACTTCAAGATGACNNAGTTTGATATGCCCGAAATGGAGGCGCTGAAGATCGACGCCGACTACATGCAGAAGTTGTCGGTCTGAGGCGTTCTAGCGCAGCATGCTTTGAATCGCCAAGTCCAGGCCCACCATCAGGACGGCGGAGCCCGGAATCACCAGCAGAGCCTTCTTCAATCGCCGCGGATCGCCGCCGGCAATCACTCCGATGATGCGCGAGCTCACGGCCAGGCCCGTCCATCCGCAGGTAATCACGAAGCCAATGGCGGAGCCGGTCATGCGCGGAAAGGCATCACCCACAATGGCGAGCGTGGTTGGAAAGACGGGCGCCATCGAGATGCCGGCAAGAAAAACCAGCACCAGGGCCACCGCAGGCCTCTTAGTTAGCAGCATCAAGAAAGTTGTAACCGCCATAGCGACTGATCCGACCAAGGTAACGGTGATGGCGGGTACACGGATGAGAACGGGCAATATGCCCGCGCGTCCGATCAGCAAGCCGAGCGCGAATCCCAGCGAAAGGATATTGAGAGCGCGAGATTCGGGAATGCCCTGCGCAATAAGGTGCCGGGGAAGCCAGTTCCAGATGCCCACCTCGCAGCTGATGTAAAGAAAAAGAAAAAGTCCGATCAGAAACAGCAGCGGGCGTCCGAGTACCGAGGTCGCATCGGCAAGCACGAAACGCCCCGCTCCCGTCGGCCCAGGCATGCTGGTGAAAGCCTGAATCGCCAGTGTGACCACGGTAAGCGACGCAATGGTGTAGCACAGGCGCACCCAGTTTCGCCTGAAAAGATTCGCGGCGATGAACGGGGTGGCGAGTGCGCCGAGTCCGAAGAAAAGGTTCACCAGGTTCAGCGCGGTGGCGCGATGAGTAGGGCTCACATCGCTGACCAGAGCATTCGCGCCGGTCACCACGATTCCCCCGCCCACTCCCAGCAGAAACAGCAGAAACAGAATGCTGCGAAAACCCGGTGACCGCGGCAGCGCGAAGAGTGCGATCGAGATCAAGGCGAGCCCAAGGATGAGTCCGATCTTCTTGCCTTCGTTATCGAGCAGCGGACCTACGGCCAGGGAAGCGAGGATGAGCCCCAGCGCTTGCACAAAGGCGATGGTACCATTCTGGCTGGGCGTCAAATGGAAACGGTCGGACAGGTCGGGCAGAATGGTGCCGAGCATGGCGGCGATCATCCCGTAGATAAAGATGGCGACAATGGCGGCGAGAATTAACACGCAGTAGAGTTCCTTTCGACTGCCGGTTCAGCTTTCAGAAACCATGGTGGGGACCTCGGCCCAGCCTCGGGTCCGATCGCTTTCGAGCGCAGCGTTAACGATGTTCAACTGCCGCAGTCCATCGGCGAACTGCGGGTATTCGGGAACCTCATCCGGCGTGCCAATAGAGGCATAGAAGCGGCGGAAGACTTGCTTGAAAGTGTCGTCATAGCCTTCGCTGTGGCCACCCGGAAGATCAGCGTAGCTGCGCGCCGCGGGTTTGAGTAGAGAAGGATCTTTCACGAAGATTTGATTACCGCTATCGCGGTGGCCGACCCACAGTTCGTCGGGACGTTCCTGGTTCCACGCGACGGAAGCTCGCGTGCCGCAAATCTCAATGCTCAACCGATTCTTGCGTCCCGCCGAGACCTGGCTGGCAGTAACGCTTCCCCGCGCCTGCTCGCCCATGCGAAAAATCACAGCGCCAAAGTCTTCGGTATCTACCGCGGTTTCAACATAGTCTTCCGGGCCACTCCGATAGTTGGAAAAAGTTTCGACCGTGTGCTTCGGCTGCTTGCGAGTGGAGTGGAACGTGTGCAGATCGGCACAGAGAGAAGTCACGCGGAGTCCGGTGACATGCTCGGCCATGTCGAACCAGTGCGAGCCAATGTCGGCCATGCAGCGCGAAGGCCCGCCCGCTTTGGCATCCACGCGCCAGTTCCAGTCCGTGTCGTATAGCAACCAGTCCTGGAAATACGTGCCCTGAACAATAAGGATCTCGCCCAGGTCTCCGTCTTCACGCATGCGCCCCATCTGTTGCACCATCGGATAGTAACGCAGATTATGGCAGACGCAGTTCCGCACTCCCTGCCGCCGGGCGAGCGCCACAAGTTCTGCGCCCTCTTCTACCGTTGTGGCCAGCGGCTTTTCGCAGATCACGTGCTTGCCGGCCGCGAGCGCGGATTTGGCCATGGGAAAGTGCTGCGCGTTGGGCGTGCAGATGTGGACGGCATCGATCTTCGGATCGCGCAGTACATCAGAGTAGTCAGCGGCAATCGTTGGGATGGAAAAACCCGCACCCAAGCGTCGCGCCGCCTCTGCGCTTCTGCCTACGACAGCGGCAGCTTCTACAAATTCCAACCGGCGCACCGCTTCCAGATGCACGCGGCCCATGAAGCCGGTGCCTACAATGGCCGTCCTCATCATTTTCATCGTTCTCCCGCCTTCATCGTTCTCCCGTCAGTCTCAGCGCTAAACCCACCAGGCAGCGGCAGGCTGCTCGCGGATTACTATGCGGTTGAGAAAGTTCGCCGCCTTGGTCAGACCCTCCTCCGGCGAGAGCAGACTGTCTTCGTGCTCAATGGAGAGCACGTTATCGTAGCCAAACATGCGCAAGGTCGAGATAAACTCGCTCCACCACTCCGCTCCGTGACCGTAACCGCAAGTTCGAAAGATCCACGCGCGTCCACGTTCTTCGGTATACAGCTTGGTATCGAGTACGCCGGTGCGCGGCAGGTTCGCCACGTAAATCTGAGTGTCCTTGGCATGGACATGGAAGATGGCGCCTTCGAGTACGCGCAGGGCCGCAATGGGATCGATGCTCTGCCAGAAAAGATGGCTGGGATCGAAGTTGCACCCCACGCTCGTCCCCGCGATAGAGCGCAATCTAAGCATCGTCTCCGGACTGTACACGACAAACCCCGGATGCATTTCGATTGCGATCTTCACCCCGTGGTCGGCGGCGAACTTCGCGTGCTGCGTCCAATAAGGCGCGACCACTTCGTTCCACTGCCAGTCGAGCACTTTCAGATATTCCGGAGGCCACGGGCAGGTCACCCAATTGGGAGCGGTGGCATGAGGTGAATCGCCCGGACACCCCGAAAAATCGACCACCACGGAAATGCCCAGCTTCTCCGCCAGCAGAATAGTCTTGCGGCTCACTTCCGCGTCCCGCTGCGCGCGCGCCTTATCCGGATGCAGCGCGTTGCCGTGACAACTCAACGCGCTGATCGTGGCCCCGTGATCGGCCAGAATCTTCTTAAACTCCGCCAGCGCGGCACCATCTTCGAGCATCGATAACTTGCAGTGCGCGTCGCCGGGATAGTTTCCCGTGCCGAGCTCAATGGTTTCGATCTGAAGCGATTTGAGCTTCTTGAGGACCGCAGCCAGGGGAAGCTGCGAAAGCAGAGGCGTAAAGACTCCAACGCGCATAACGATTTTGTCTCCTGGGCAGAATGCTGGCAAGGATTGTAATCTTCCCGCCGTTGTTACGGTCGCTCACGTTCAAGATAACCCGTGACATTGTCGTTGTCGCTGGGGCTGGCCGCACTCCTCGCCGCTTCCACGACTCCAATCGCGAGCCGGAAGAGTTATCCGCGGAATTCGTAAAGTCCTTTGCCGGCTTGCGATTTTCCATCAGGCAGCCGATAGAAAGGTGTCGAGCTTAATTGATTTAGCAGGCCTAGCGGAGGATAGTTGGTAGCGCTACCGGGAATCGAACCCGGGTTTGAAGATTGAGAATCTTCCGTCCTAACCCCTAGACGATAGCGCCATCTGGAGAGCTTCGATTATAGCAAAGCGCGTCCTGCCAAATTCTTAAGGACAACGAGGTTTCCACAGCCCCGGGAGGTCTATACTAACGTTAACTCTGCAACCAAACTCAAATGTCCTCTTAAATGTTGCGGGCAAAGTGTATGTGGTTCACTGAACAAGTCAATTCATTCCTAAATTTAGGTATATGCAAGGAGTATCCGAATATGGCGAGAAAATCTACCTCAGGTGGCAAGTCCAATCGTGCGAGTAAGGAACCAACCGGCGTCAACAATCCGGCCAGCATTCCTGGCGTGAATGCAGTCGCAACCGAGCCGGCATCTAGCGACATTAAGCTGGAAAACAAAGTCACTCCGGAACCCCGGAAGTTCGAAGTCCGAAAGACCGAGCCGCGCAAGAATGTTGTTCCGATCAACATCGAAGACGAAATCAGGCGTCGCGCCTACGAACTCTACCAGCAGCGCGAACCCGGTGCGGGTGGTGAGGCGGAAGATTGGCTGACCGCCGAACGTGAAGTCATGCAACGCTACCACCAGCGGAGCGCTGCGTCCTAATTTGCGGGGAGCGGCGGCAGGCGATGGGCCCGCCGCCTTGGGGTCCGGTTCCGCGAGCAACCTGCTGTTCCGGCGGTCATCGCCAACCCTAAAGGGCATGGTTTGCGTTGTGGCAGTTGCCTCGCAGGGACGTTTCTGAAAAGATAAGCAGGGGTTCCCCCACATGGCGGAAATCGGTAGTTTCGCACTGCTGCTCGCTTTGGCGTTGAGCGCCTACTCGTTCCTCGCCGGGATCGTCGCGCTGATCTTCCAGAACCGTGCTTCCTCGCAACTGGTGGGTGTGACCGCCGGGGGCCCTG
>PKVZ01000115.1 GCA_003131635.1 Acidobacteriaceae bacterium | reverse complement strand
CCGGCGGCCGCGCCGGAGGACCAGGCCCACTGGAAATTGAAGCCGCCGAGATGGCCGGTGACGTCTACGACTTCGCCGATGAAGAACAGGCCGGGGACTTTGCGGGCTTCCATGGATTTAGCCGAGAGTTCATCGGTGTCGATGCCGCCGGCAGTGACTTCGGCTTTCTCATAACCTTCGGTTCCCTCTGGGGTGATGGTCCAGGCGTGGAGCTGTTTTTCGAAGTCGGCGAGGGCGTGGTTCGTCCAGGAGTCAGGAGGGTGCAGATCGAGCCAACGGTCTGCAAGGCGGTGAGGGAGGGATTTTCGCAGCTCGGAGCGGAGGGCAGTTGGATTTCTTGGCGTGTTCGGATCGCGAAAGGCGGCGATTTCGCGGCCGGGCGCGAGATCGATCCGGATGGGCAGCGAGTTTTTCCAGTAGGAGGAGAGTTGGAGGATCGCAGGGCCGCTCAGGCCGCGATGGGTGATCAGCATCTTCTCGCGGAAATGCTGGGCGTCGCATGAGGCAATCACTTCGTTCGAAACTCCGGCGAGATCGCAGTAGCGGGAACGATCGTCCGGGTTGAGCAGGAGCGGGACGAGCGCGGGGCGCGTCTCGCGGATGGCGATGTTGAACTGACGAGCGAGGTCGTATCCGCATGAGGTCGCGCCGATTTTGGGAATCGAAAGGCCTCCGGTGGCGACAACCAGAGCGGGCGCATGAAATTCGGCGTCCGCGGTGTGCGCGATGAACTCAGCGGTTCGGCCGACTTGACGAATTTTCGTATTCAGAAAGATGGTCACGTTGGCGTCGTGGCATTCGGTCTCGAGCATGCCGAGAATGTCGCGGGCGGAGCGGTCGCAGAAAAGCTGGCCGAGAGTTTTCTCGTGGTAGGGGATGCGGTGCTTTTCGACGAGGGCGATGAAATCGGCGGGAGTGTAGCGGGCCAATGCGGATTTGGCGAAGTGCGGGTTGGAGGAGAAAAAGTTTTCCGGCTGGCAGTGAAGGTTGGTGAAGTTGCAGCGTCCGCCGCCGGAGATCAGAATTTTATTTCCCAGGCGGTCGGCATGTTCGAGCACGGCGACGCGGCGTCCGCGCTTGCCGGCTTCGATGGCGCACAGCAGGCCCGCCGCGCCGCCGCCGAGAATGATGGCATCGAAGGAATGGATCATGTTCGATACATGATTAACACAAGAAAATGTTTCACAGTGAGGCGGCAATCTTCCGGAAACATGGCGGAGCGCTATTTAGCGGTGTCGATCTTGAGGTCGATGTAGACCTGGGAGCGGTCGTCGAACTGGCTGACGGACTTGGTGTCGCTCTTGTGATTGTTGAACTGGGCGTAGACTTCGTAGTCCACGTTCGAAAGGCCGGGGAAGCGGTAGGTGCCGTCCTGTCCCACGATATAGGTTTTCACGGCGTGCGTGCGCGTATTGGTGAGATACACGATAGCGCTGACGACGGGATTATCCTGCTGATCGAGCACTTTGCCGGAAAGCAGCCGGCCGAGCTGCGCATCTTTCTTGTCGAGAGCGCTGCCGGTCACGGAGAGCACGAGCAGAAACGCACACGCCAAGAGAGCGGCGCGCCTGAAAGATAGTCTGGGAAACATGCCGATCTGGTTCCTCATCTTTCTATTTTCTACTTTTCTGTTTTTTTGTTTTTCTGCTGCGCTGCTCGACGTGGAGCTAGCGGGCTAGATGTAATCCAATATCCACGCGTTCATCATACTCTACGTGAACCGGAACCTCCTCGATGAGGTGAACGGGGCTGCCATCCTGAGTTTTCACGCCTTTGACGTCGGCGCCCACGATGTAGTCATTCTTGCCGGCGGCGACGCGCAGGGCAAATTCGCCGTGATGGTCGGAATAAAGCTCCCACTTGGGCTTTTTGTCGGAGGCGCGGCGGATTCTGACTTTGACGCCGTAAGCGGGGTGGTCGTCCGGTCCCCAGACCGTGCCGAAGATGAGGGCATAGGGGTCGGTGGGTTTCAGCTTTTTGGGCGCGGAATCCGCATTGGCCAACTGCGAGAGGTTCGGGGCCAGTGCAGAGAAGACAAGCAAGAGCAGAAGGCAAAAAGAAGAGCGGCAACCAGAGAGGCAAAATCGGCAGGCGCTAGGCGTCGTCACCGTCTTCGGTCTCCACTTCTTCTTCCTCTTCCACATAGCCTTCTTCAACCGCTTTCAACTCCAGCGGACTGGTGGTGATGACTTCGAAGTCGGTGCCACACTCGGGGCAGGAGACAATCTCGCCCTCATCGACTTCTTCTTCTTCCACATCCAGGTTAGTTTCGCACTCAGGACAAAGAACCATGATTCCTCCACTCCCCCTTCGCTATGATCCTTAGATACTACTGATAATATTTAGATTCTTCCCAGCCACAGGTCAAGGGGGCGGTGCTGTAGAGCGGAAGATTATAATTTGGCGTTAAGCCGCCGCCGGGCTTGACATTTCATCTGCCGGAGCCTACATGATTCCAGCCCTAAAAAACAAATCGTTGTGTACAGCCGTCGCGATGATGGTTGTAGCGACATGGTTCAGCCTGCCGGCTTTAGCGCAAAGCCACGCAAGCTCGATAACGTCTGAAGGCGGCGCAACCGAAACCATGGCTGTGGATTCGCGGATCGCCGCTGCGCTGCAGCAAGTTTCTGCGGAACGCATTCGGGCGAATATTGAGAAGCTGGTGAGTTTTGGAACGCGGTCTACTATTTCGGCGCAGGACGCGGCGTCGACCGGCGCCGGCCACGGGGTTGGGGCGGCGAGGGAGTGGATTAAGTCGGAATTCGAGCGTTATTCGAAGGCTTGCGGCGGATGCCTGGAGGTGAAAACCGATACGTTCACCGAGCCGGCCGCCGGCCGAATTCCGCAGCCCACGGAAATCACCAATGTTTATGCGGTTCTGAAAGGGAGCGACGGGGAGAACGCGAAGCGCATCGTGCTGGTGACCGGGCACTACGATTCGCGCAACAGCGACATTCTCGACGTGAAGGGAGATGCGCCGGGGGCCAACGACGATGGCAGCGGAACCGCCGTCAGCCTGGAATGCGCGCGGGTTTTGAGCAAGCTGAAGTTTCCCGCGACAATTATTTTCTTGACCGTGGCGGGCGAGGAGCAGGGGCTGAATGGCAGCCAGCACTTCGCGAAGATGGCGAAGGAGCAGGGTTGGGATATCGAAGCGGCGCTGAACAATGACATTGTTGGCGGCGACAAGAGCGCGGAGCAGGATCACTCGGTGGTGCGGGTATTTTCCGAAGGCCTGCCGGCCGCGGCCACGGAGCAGGAAATCCGGCGTATTCGCGGGCTAGGCGGGGAGAACGATTCGGCCTCGCGGCAGTTAGCACGCTACATCGCCGATGTTGGCCGGGCTTACGATGCGGGCGTGAAACCGATGCTGGTGTTTCGGCTGGACCGGTATTTGCGCGGGGGCGACCATTCTTCATTCAACCAGCAGGGATTTGCCGCGGTGCGATTCACGGAATTTCGCGAGGAATTTCACCATCAGCATCAGAATGTCCGTAGCGAGGGCGGAATTGAATATGGCGATATTCCGAAGTTTGTGGACTACGATTATGTGGCGCACGTGGCGCGGTTGAATGCGGCTACGCTGGCGTCCTTGGCGTCAGCGCCAGCGCCTCCCGCAAATGTGCACTTGCGGACTAAGGATCTGGAGAACGACTCGACGCTGACCTGGGAGAATTCGCCGGGGGGATTGGCTTCAGGGTACGAGGTTCTGTGGCGGGCGACGACGAGCCCGGAATGGGAACATGTGGAAAAAGTTGCGAATGGGATGCGCGCAACTTTGAAACTTTCCAAGGACAATGTCATCTTTGCGGTGAGGGCGGTGGATGCGCAGGGACACCGGAGTTTGCCGGTCGTGCCCTTGCCGGAACGTTGAGTTCGGTATCTACTGCTAAGAGGAGCGTGTTATCTTGCGCAGTCGCGGTCGAGAGATGACGTTGAGCTTTCCGCCTTTTACCCGGGCGGTGATCTGGCTGCTGGGGATCAATACAGCGGTGTTCCTGGGGCTGTCGGCGTTCGGCAGCCGGGCGGTCATCCAATGGGTCTATGCGAATCTTGGCCTGGTACCGAGCGAGGTGGTCTTCCACTTTGCAATCTGGCAGATCGTCACTTATAGCTTCATTCACGTCGGCTTCTGGCATTGGTTCGGAAACATGCTCGGAATCTGGATGTTCGGCTCGACATTTGAAAGCTCGTGGAATACGCGGCGGTTCCTCGAGTTGTTTTTTACGGGCGTGGTGGGAGCGGCGCTTACAACTATTATTCTTTCTTTCGCGCACATCCTGAGCACTCCCGGCACCGTGACCGTGGGCGCTTCCGGCGGCGTCTTTGCCATATTGATGGCTTTTGGCTTGGTTTTTGGAGAGAACGAAATCATGATGATTCCGTTCCCTTTCCTGATCAAGGCAAAATATTTCGTGCTGATCCTGATTGTAGTGACGGTGGCTTTTGCCATCAGCGGCGGCGGAAGCACGGCGTACCTGGCGCACCTGGGTGGTTTGCTCTTTGGATATCTGTACGTGAAGTTCGCACCCGCGCGCGGAGTGTCTGGAAAATTTTCAATCTCGGAGTGGTATTACGGATTGAATAATTCCTATTACCGCTGGAAGCGGCGGCGGGCGGCGAAGAAGTTTGAAGTCTACATGCAGAAGCACGACCGCAAAGTGGAGTTTGACGAACACGGGAATTACATTCCGCCGGAGGATGGGCCGCGCAAAGGCAATGGCGGGGGGAAATCGGGATGGGTGAACTAAGGCCGTGGCCGCTGATTTGCGCGGATTTCCACGGATTTAGACCGCGAAGAAGGCGCGGAATTCCGTCAACACGCTGGGCGGCAACTCCGGCCGCTTCGCTTTTCCCTTGAATCCTAAGTCGTGGCCTGCGCCTTCCACCGTTAGCAATTTCGTTTTTGCTGGAATCAGCTTAAGAGCTTGCTCAAGCTCGTCAATCGTGGAAAAAGGATCGCGAGTGCCCTCGACGAACAGGGCAGGGGTGTGCAGGTTGAAAAAATGCTGGGTGCGGAGCTGTGCAGGTTTGCGAGGCGGGTGGAGAGGATAGGACAGGAGAAGCAGGCCGGCAGCGAGCGGCGGTTCCGCTTCCGTTTGTTCGGCACACACCATGCTCGATTGCCTTCCGCCATAGGAGTGGCCACCGAGGAAGACGGGGCCGGCCGTCATATTCTTCAGGGCAGTGACCGCATTCTTCAATCCGGCACGATCGCGTTTACCATCGTAGGGAGCCGGCGGCCCGTAAGACCGATCCTGACGAAACGGCAGATCGCAGCGCAGCACAAGAAAGCCCGCTGCGGCAAAACTTGCGGCAATCGCAAGCAATAGCGGGGCCTGGCAATTCGATCCCGCGCCGTGAGTCAGAACCAATCCCTGGCCGGTGGGGCTTTCGGGACGATGCAGAAAACCGCGCACGAATGGGTCGACCGATACGTCGGTATAAATTCGCGGGCTTGATTCAGGCAACATTGTGATGGATTGCGTTCGTCGTTTCTCGCGTCGCTGCGCTCCGCTGGAGAGCCGAGGGCGGCTATCGCCACACGATTTTATACGCCGACCTCTTCCAGTTTTTCGTAAACTTTCAGGATTTTAATTTCGTTTCCCAGGCGAGCCCAGCAGCGCAGCACCTCGGGATCTTCTTGAGCGGTGCTGCGAGCCTGGTCGGAGCTCCAGTAGCGCAGCAGCACGTAGTGAGAATCGCCGCTGCGGTAAAGAAGATCGCGGCCGTATTGTTTCCGGGAGACAAGAGCATTGAGTTCGCGCATGGTCTCCAGTGAAGCGGCTTCCATGCCGGGCAAAGGCTCCCAGATCGCGACGGATAGAAACTCCTTTGACATACCCCGCGATTATAGCTTCTGCGAGCCATTGCGGCGCTTGCCTTTGGTGTGAGCGGCGGCAGTGACCTCTTCGGCGGTGACGGTGTGCAGGCGCATGAAGTTGGTGGAACCGGATGCCTGGCGCGTGCCCGCGACGACCCCCAGCACGTCGCCGGGCTTAAGCACGCGGCGGCTTAATAGTTCTTTCTCGGCGACGATGACCATCTGCTCGGCGGAGAGCGCCGGCACACACTTCATGGGATGCGCACCCCAGTAAAGGTTGGTGCGCTGAGCGACGGTTGCATTGGGAGTAAAGGCGTAGATGGCGGCTTGCGGGCGGTATTTGGAAATCATGCGCGCGGTATTGCCGGTCTCCGTGAAGACGGCGATAGCGCCCATGGGGAGATCTTCGGCGGCATGCGCGATGGATTCGCAGATGGTTTCGGCGACGGAGAGACCGTGACGGTCGCGGCGGCGACGCTGGGTGAACTCACCCATGCTGCTCTCGGCCTCGACGACGATGCGCGCCATCATGGCGACGGCCTCGCGGGGATAGCGGCCACTGGCGGTTTCCGCGGAGAGCATGACCGAGTCGCTGCCGTCGAAAATGGCGTTGGCTACGTCGCTGGCTTCGGCGCGCGTGGGGCGCGGATTCTCGACCATGGACTCGAGCATTTGCGTGGCCGTGATCACCGGCTTGCGCCATTGCGCGGCGCGGCGGATGACATGCTTCTGGATGACGGGAACTTTCTCGGGAGCCATTTCCACGCCGAGGTCGCCGCGCGCGACCATGATGCCGTCGGAGGCTTCGAGGATTTCGTCGATGTTATCGATGGCCTGCGGCTTCTCCAACTTGGAAATGAGAGGAGTGTCGGAACCCAACCCGACTACGATTTGCCGGACCATATTCACGTCGGCGGCGGTGCGGACGAAAGAGAGGGCAACCGCATCCACGCCGTGCTTCAGACCGAATTCCAGGTCTTTGCGGTCTTTTTCGGTTAAGGCGGGAATCGATAAAGCGGTGCCGGGTAGGTTGATACCTTGATGTTCGCCGAGAGTTCCGCCGTTTAAGACGTCGCAGACTACATCTTTGCCGCGAACGGTGCGCACGCGCAATTCGATGAGTCCGTCGCGCAACAAGATACGGGCGCCAACGCTGACTTCGCGGGCAAGGTCCTGGAAGGTGGTGGAAATGCGCGTGGCGGTTCCGGTGATCTCGCGGGGAGTAATCACAACGGTTGAGCCGGTCTTCAGCAGGACGGGTTCGTGGCGTGCCAGGCGTCCGGTGCGGATTTTGGGGCCTTGGAGATCCTGCAGGATGCAGATGGTGCGATTTTCCTTTTCGGCGGCCAGGCGCAGGCGTTCGATATTGCGGGCGTGATCCTCGTGCGTGCCGTGGGAAAAATTCAGGCGGGCAACGTCCATGCCCAAACGCATCAGATCACGCATGGCGGCTTCGGAGTGGCAGGCCGGGCCGATGGTGCAGATGATCTTGGCGCGGCGATTGACGGCGACTCCGCGGGACCCTCCTGAAGAAGTACTTTGGGCTATGAGAGAACTCTCCTTGGCGCTTTCTGGATTACCTTGTTTCATAAGTTGAACATCAGAATTGCTCGACGAGGAGGAAACTATTGTAACTGTTTTGCGAACAATTTTTATTCGCGCGAACTCAACACTCCATAGTGATATTCGCTTTGCACTCACCTGGAATAGAGATCGGCAGATATTGTATTTTCTGCAGTGCGATTTGTTTTGAAACCGGACTAAGGCCGGGGGCCACTGATCGCAGTCAACTCTTTTCCCAGCATCGCCCGCGGGAACAGCATGGCGTTAAATTCCGCGCCCACGAGAATGACCAAGGAAACCATATACATCCAGACCAGCAAGGCGATGGCGGCGCCGAGCGAGCCGTAGATGAGGCTGTAATCGGCATAATGCTGCAGGTACCAGCCGAATAGCAATGTAGACGAGAACCACATTGCCGTGGCGAGGGTGGCACCGGGGATCACGCTATGCCAGGGCTGGGTTCGCGGGACCGCGTTGTGATAGATGAGGGCAATCACCGCAATACTGGTCAAGGTGGCGATCAGCCAGCGAATGCAGGCCCACATGATAAGAATGTAGACGCTGAATTCGTGGGCGGTGTAGAAGAGGATGGTGGTTTCGATCTTGCTGCCGAACGCAACCAGCAGGGTGGAAAACGTCATGGGCACAAGAGCGAAAACTACCAGTAGGAATGAAACTGAGCGCTCTTTCACCAAGCCCCAGATTTTCGGGAGTTCGTAGCAGCGGCGGAAGCCTTCCATCCAGGAAACCATGACGCCGGAGGCGGTCCAAAGGGTCAGCAGTGAAACCGTAATCAGCAGGCTGACTGGGCGCTGCCCCGCGCCGCGCAGAAAGTTCATTGCGGTATTTGCGCCCGCAGGAAGAATACGGGACAGGGCATAGGAGACTTCGCGCAGGTAGGGCGCGCCTTTGCGCGATGTGGCCAACACCGACCCCACGACCAGGAGCGCGGGAAAGAAAGTAAGAATCGCGGAGTAAGCGGAAGCTTTGGCGATGGAAAAGGCGTCGTGCTGGAAAGCACGCCAGAAAGCCAACCGCAAAAGGCGCAGGAAGCGAAGCATGGCTGGCCCTAGCTTAGGGCGAGTGGGCGCCAGACGCAACGAAGGAAGCGAGGCAGGTTCCTCAATAGGCAATCGATTTGGATTTGCATGCATGCGAGCAGCAGCCGTACCTACAACCAGGGCGCGCCAGCGAAGGGTATCGGACAGGCGCTCCCGGCAAACTTCGTCGCGATGGTAGTCGCAATGACCACAAACAACCCCCCTACAAGCAAGCCCAGTCCCCGAAAGAACATCCGCTCCGACACCAGCACGTAGTTTGATTTCTTCATCAGCGCCGGCTCGTTCCATTTCGCTTGCGCAACTACATATGCGATCTGCTCCACTGCTGTGAGAGATGCTGAAGAGACAAAAGTATCTGCGGACGGCTGCATCAGGCGGGCTCGTCCCCGCGCCTTCAGGCCGTACAATGCTGCAATGACGAAATGTAAGATGGCAAGGAAGTATACTAATCCGACAATTACCGACCAGGTCAAAGGTAGTTCCTGTTTTTCTGAAAATAAACTCGGGACAAGGGAGATCACACTCACCGCCAGGCCCGCACTTACCACAAAAGACTGGCCCTTGTCCTCTAGCGCTTTGTGTCTCGCAAGCTCAGAATCCTGAACGCGCTTCGCCTCGTCGAAGAGAGGGGATGGCGTGGGCTGGCTCTGCAGACTCAGTACGACCCCGGAGAAATAATCCTGGAACTCCTGGTCCGAGGGCTCGACGATCCGCCGATCGGCGTGCCTCGCCTCCAGCGGAGGCCAAAGCCAAAAGAGCATCTTGCTCAGCTGCCCAGCCATGCAATTGCCTCAGTCCCTTGATATCATCAAGTCGCACAGAGTTTCAGCGATCGGCACATTGTGTGGTTTCTGCAACCAGCCCCATTCGCCGTTTGGATTGATCTCGAGAAAGATGAACTTTCCCTCGTGCTCCACAAAGTCCACGGCGCCAAAGAGCAAGCCCGCTTCTTTCACGTAAACGCGGCAAAGGTCTTCAATGGAAGCCGGAATTTCACACCGAGTGAATCGCAGACCATTCTTTCGAACACGCCAGTCCACTTCATTGGGATCGCCTTCCAAGATTTCTATCTTCACTGCGAAGACGCGGTCGCCGACGACGGTAACTCGAAAGTCTACCTTTGGCTCAAGCATCTGTTGAAATATCGAGGGGCAAATCGTAATCGAGGTATCATCCTCTTTCCGAATGCCTCGAAGGGGGGTTGTGAAAATAAAGGAATCCCCCGCCGGCTCTTCGATAAGAGGAGAATAGAGCGCTTTCACGACCAGACCCCGCGGCGCCTGGGCGATTCCCCGCCTCACGGCGTCCGGGTCGTTGCTGATCCAAGTTTCAGGAATCTCGAAACCCACTTTCCTCGCCAAGAAAAGCTGCCGAACCTTGCTCTCCATGGCATCGTTGGCTTGGGGATGGTTAATCCAAGTCACATCCCGAAGGAGTTGGAGGGACTCCAACCACGAATACCATTGGTCGCTCACGAATTTTTGCGTTGCTGCAGACGGCCGATCTGCCGCGCGGACATCATCGAAGGGCTTGCCTGGCCTCCGGTTCCAGATGACCTTAACCTCGGCGGCTAAATCGCGGCAAATGCCGTCTCTCTTTAAGTATATATGGAAGTCAGGAAGGGTAACGGTAGCACGTGCCGCAGGCAAATCTTCTGTGTTTATGCGCACAAAGCTCTGCCCGCGCCTGCGCAACTCCATGACAACGAAATCGCAGGTGATGTCCCACTTGTTCGACATTATCAATATCATTTGCTGCTGCTATAGCCACATTCTCCTGTCCTTTGAGTCCTCTCCCTTTTCCAGGTCGTTCTTCTTCGTCTGCGGCATGTGCACTCCGGACGCCTCGATAGCGGGAGGATGGTCCTCTCTGCCAAGCCAGCGTACCAGATCCACGGTCCGGTCGTACGCATACTCCGGGCTCGGCTGCTCCCTCCCTGGTGAAATACAAGGGCGGGAGAAACGGAACAGGAACGGCGTGTATTGAGCTGACATAGAAGACCCCCAAATAGATCTTACCCCTAACACAACGGTCGATACTACTCCGCAGCCAGTTCCTCGGTTTCGCCCTCGTGGCGCATCATCTCGAGCGCGCGCTCGGCCTCTTCGTAAGCCGCCGAGACTTCCGCCTGTACCTTGGCCGCCGCCTCTTCCATTTCCGGCGAGAGGCGGACGTTGCGGTAGTACTCCATGCCGGTTCCGGCAGGGATGAGGCGGCCGACGATGACGTTTTCCTTGAGTCCGCGCAGGTGATCGACCGCTCCCTGGATGGAAGCTTCGGTGAGCACGCGCGTGGTCTCCTGGAAGGACGCCGCCGAGATGAACGAGTCGGTGGAGAGCGAAGCCTTCGTGATGCCGAGGAGCAGCGGGCGTCCGGTAGCCGGCTTGCCGCCTTCCTTGATCACGCGCTCGTTCTCTTCGCGGAAGCGGAACTTGTCCAGTTGCTGCTCCAGCAGGAATGTGGTGTCGCCGACGTCCTCGACCTTCACCCAGCGCATCATCTGGCGGACAATCACTTCGATGTGCTTGTCCGAGATGTTGACGCCCTGCAAGCGGTAGACTTCCTGGATTTCGTTCACCAGGTAAGACTGGAGTTCCTTTTCGCCGAGCACGGCCAGAATATCGTGCGGGTTGAGCGGGCCGTCCATGAGCGGTTCGCCCGCCTTGACGCGCTCGCCTTCCTGCACGTTGATGTGAACGCCGCGGGGAACGGAGTATTCTTTTTCCGTGCCGTTATCGGCCTGCACATAGAGTTTGCGCTGGCCCTTGGAGACTTCGCCGAACTTGACCGTGCCATCGATTTCGCTGATGACCGCGGTTTCATGCGGCTTGCGGGCTTCGAACAATTCGACCACACGCGGCAGACCACCGGTGATGTCTTTGGTCTTGGTGGTTTCGCGCGGGATCTTGGCCAGCACGTCTCCGGGGAAAACCGTGTCGCCGTCCTGCACCATGAGGTGAGCGCGGGAAGGCATGAGATAGCGCTTGCTGCCTTTGCCTTTCACCACGATCGCGGGTTGACGCTTCTCGTCGGGCGAATCGGCCACGACGTGCCGCGACAATCCGGTAACCTCGTCGACTTCTTCGTGGAGCGTGACGCCTTCCTGCAAGTCTTTGAACTGGGCCGCGCCGCCGATTTCGGTAAGGATGGCGAAAGTGTAAGGATCCCACTCGACCATGACCTTTCCTTGCTGCACCTGATCGCCTTCGTTGACTTTCAGTTTCGCGCCGTAAATCACGGAGTAGCGCTCGCGTTCGCGGTTCTTTTCGTCGACGATTGCGATTGATCCCTGGCGGTTCATCACCACCAGATCTCCGGATTTCGACTTCACGGTTTGTAGTCCGATGAAGCGCACGGTGCCGTTGTTTTTGGCATCGAGGCGCGACTGCTCGGATACTCGAGACGCCGTGCCGCCGATGTGGAAGGTACGCAT
>PKVZ01000214.1:37985-42384 GCA_003131635.1 Acidobacteriaceae bacterium | reverse complement strand
ATCGCCGGGGCCGGGGCAATTGGAGCTTATATCGGCGCGCGCATGGCGCAGGCCGGATTTGATGTCACCCTCTTCGCGCGTGGCCCGCACCTTCGCGCCATGCAAGAAAATGGCGTGCAGGTAAAAAGCAGCGAAGGAGATTTCGTTGCCCGCCCCAAAATCGCCAGTTCCCTCGATGAAGTAGGTCCCGTAGACGTTGTCTTTCTCGGCGTGAAGGCGCACGGCTTGCCGCAACTCGCACCGCACCTGCAGCCGGTTCTGGGGCCCGATACCACGGTCGTTAGTACGCAGAACGGAATTCCCTGGTGGTATTTTCAGGGCTTCGGCGGGGAATGGGAAGGCTTGCGGCTGGAGCGTGTCGATCCCGGCGGCGTCATCTCCTCCGCCATCGCATCGCATCGCGTGGTCGGTTCCATCGTCTACTTTTCCACCGAGATTATTGCGCCGGGAGTGATTCAACACATCGAGGGCAATCGCATTTCTCTCGGTGAACCGGATGGGACGCGTTCCGATCGCCTCCGCCGAATTGCCGAGGCTCTTATCGCCTCCGGATTGCGCTGTCCAGTCACCACTCGCATCCGGCATGAGATTTGGGTCAAGGTTCTGGGCAACGCATCTCTCAATCCGGTCAGCGCACTCACGCGCGCCACGCTGGTTCAGATGGTGCGTGACCCTGGAGTCTGTTCGGTTATCCGAAACATCATGCAGGAAGTGGAAGAAGTGTCCCGCAAGCTGGGAATGGAGTTGCCAGTTTCCATCGATCAGCGCATCGCCGGCGCCGAAAAAGTTGGCGAGCATAAAACCTCAATGCTGCAGGATCTCGAAGCCGGCCGGCCCATCGAATTGGAAGCCCTGGTGGGCGCGGTGGTCGAACTGGGAGAGCGGGTTGGCCTGTCCATGACATGCACTCGCACCGTGTACAACTGTACGAAGCTATTGGCGGAACGCGCAGCTCAGAAGCAACCCGGATAGCCGGCATCGGCTTTTCTCCTGCGCCCCACAAAAATATTTGCTACAGTCTTGACTGCGGATGTATACTCCTCTGGTTCGCTGGTCCACTTATCAGACCACTTGGAAATCACTTTGGCCCTCCCCCTCAAATCCGACTTCGAGTTTGTTCGAAAAAACAAAGTCTATGAAGAAGTCGCAAGACAAATCGAACGCCTGATTCTGAAAAAGCTAAAGCCCGGCGACAAACTGCCCTCGGAACGCGAACTTGCGGAGATGCTGCAAGTCAGCCGCAGCTCCATTCGCGACGCAATTCGCGGTCTTGAATTGATGGGTCTGGTCGAGCCGCGGCAAGGTGCCGGCACCATCGTCCGCGAAATCTCAACCGACTCGTTGGTCAATCCTTTCGCAAACGCTCTTAAGCGTAAGCAGGCTCTGGTCGGCGAACTTCTTGATTTTCGTAAGATGCTGGAACCGCCATTGGCGGCGCGCGCCGCGACCCACGCTTCTCCCGACGAGATTTCTGAGATGGAAGAGATCCTGCAACGCCAGCAAGTCAAGCTTGCACGTGGCGAAACCACGGTTGCCGAAGACGCGGAATTTCATTACGGCATAGCTCTGGCTTCCGGTAACAGCGTGGTGCTGAAGGTGCTCGATATTCTCATGGACCTGCTGCGCGACACGCGGGAGAGGTCGATGCAGGTGGAAGGGCGGCCGGAGAAATCTCTCGCCGGCCACCGGCGGATTTTGTCTGCAATCAAGCGCCAGGATGCCGAATCCGCAAAAGCAGCGATGCGGCGGCACATTGAAGATGTGGAAGAAATCGTACTCGACGGGTTTTGATGCACGGAGAATTTCCGCCGTGATCATTCGCGATTCGCCAGGCATGTAGGATAGCAATCGCGTTGTGGGTAAAAGCAGGCCATGAGCCTGCTGATTTGAGGATCATCAGAATTGACTGAACTGGCAAATGACATGGCCGGTGCCATGACGGAAACTGCTCCATCCTCTCTAGCGGCGAGTCTCAAGCTGCGCGTTGCCGAGGCGCGTGTCGAGGACATCGGCCGCGCCATTGCGCGCTTGGCCCCGGCCGATCTGCAACGCATGGGTGCGCGAGCGGGCGACGTGGTCAAAATTACCGGCAGCGCCACGGCTGTCGGTCGCGCTGAAGTTTCCGCAGACGGTCATGAAGGCATGATCCAGATCGATGGCACCTGCCGCAGCAACTGCGGCGCGGGATTGCAGGAGCAGGTTACAGTGGCGCGCATCGACAGTGAGCAGGCCGTGGCCGTACGCTTTTCGCCACTTTGGGTGGGGGCCGCGCCCGCCACCATCGCTCCCGACCGCATCCTTGAAGATCTTGTGGGTGTCCCGGTAATCGCGGGCTGCGTGGTGCGCGTGCCCACATTTGCCAAGGCGGTGAACTTCCAGGTTGTGCGCACCATTCCTTCGGGGCCGGTGGTGATCGGCAAACGCACTGACATTCGCGTCGTCGAAGGCGATCAGACCGTGGCCCGCGCTCCCGCCGTCTCCTACGAAGACATCGGCGGCCTGGAGCGCGAAGTGGGGCGCGTGCGCGAGATGGTGGAGCTGCCCCTGAAATATTCGCGCATCTTCGAGCGTTTGGGAATTCTCGCGCCCAAAGGCGTGCTGCTGTACGGCCCGCCAGGCACGGGCAAGACTCTGCTCGCCCGCGCCGTAGCGGCTGAAAGTCGCGTCCACTTCATTCACCTCAACGGCCCCGAGATCATGCGGAAGTTTTATGGCGAGAGCGAGGCCAAGCTCCGCGAGGTCTTCGAAGAAGCCGCCCGCCATGCCCCTGCGATTCTCTTCATCGACGAGATTGACGCCGTGGCTCCCAAGCGTACCGAGGTGGTTGGCGAGGTCGAAAAGCGCGTGGTGGCGCAGCTTCTCAGCCTGATGGATGGATTTGTCGCGCGCGGCCAGGTCATTGTGATCGGCGCGACCAATATCCCCGAGGTCCTCGATCCTGCGCTGCGGCGTCCCGGCCGCTTCGATCGTGAAATTGAAATCGGGGTTCCCAACACTCAGGCGCGATTACAAATTCTTAAAATTCATACCCGCGCCATGCCGCTCGCGGCTGACGTTGACCTGCCGGAGATCGCCGAACATTCTCACGGCTTCGTCGGCGCCGATCTCGAAGCGCTGGGACAGGAAGTTGGCATGATCGCCCTGCGCCGTTTCCTGTCATCCGTTCCCCTCGATACCGACGGCATTGCAGCCGAGGAGTTGGGCACGCTGCAAGTCACGCGCGACGATTTTCTTGCCGGCCTGAAGGAAGTCGAGCCCAGCGCCACCCGCGAATTCTTTATCGAGAAAAGCTCGTCGACGTTTGCATCGCTCGGAGGTCTCCACGAGGTGAAACGCTTGCTCGATGGCGTGATCGAGCACTCTCACATGCGCAACGAAATCTACGAGCAGGTAGGACTCGCGCCGCCGCGCGGCATCCTGCTGGCCGGACCATCGGGCACTGGCAAGACTGCCATGGCGCGCGCGCTTTCCGGTGAAAAGCAAATTCCGCTCATCGCCATCGATGGTCCGCAACTCTATTCGAAGTGGTTGGGAGAATCCGAGAGGGCGCTGCGCGAAGTTTTCAAAAAAGCGAGAAGAGCGGCCCCCTGCATCTTATTCTTCGACACCATTGACGCGGTCGCGCCCAAGTTCGGAGCGGATCAATTCGGCAGCGACATCTATCAGCGGATTCTCAGCCAGCTCCTGCGTGAGATCGACAACTTGCGGGACGTAAAAGGTGTGGTGCTGCTGGCAGCCTCCAATCGTCCCGAGAAGATCGATCCCGCCCTGCTGCGGAGCGGGCGCTTCGATTACATACTGCAGTTCGCAAAGCCCAACGCAGCCGACCGTGCCGCCATCATGCGCCTGTGCTGCCGGCGCGTGCCGTTGGCCGCCGACGTCGATTTTGAAGACTTCGCCGACCGGACAGACGGCCTCACCGGCGCTGATATCGAGAGCTTATGCAAGAAGGCAACGCTGCTGGCGATTGTGGAATTTCAGGATGGTACGCGCCCCTCGCCATTCATCGTCTTGCGTAGCGATTTTCTGTCTGTGCTGGAATCTGATCGCGGCAATCCCAATCAATCGAAGAGTATTAACGAACCTGGCAAGAACACCGTGGATTCTCGCTCTGACACATCTACTAACTTGAGCAGCAAAGAGGTTTGATTATGAGTTACACAGAACTAACTGTCTGGACGCGCGGCATCATCATGGACAAAGAGGGCCGCGACATCGTGAACTCCATCTCCGCCTCCGCTCGCATCGAGGGCAAGTACGCGCAGGCGATGGAGAATTACGTCGACAATCCCGATCGCACCAATTGCCCGACGCGCAAGTATTGCCGGGTGAGCGACCAGGTGCTGGAAAACGAACTCACCTACGAAAATGAACATCCCAACATCGTCGTGCTGGTCGA
>PKVZ01000214.1:33920-37953 GCA_003131635.1 Acidobacteriaceae bacterium | reverse complement strand
CGCCTCGGCGAACTCGGTCTCGACCGCCTTTCGACCGAAGGCGCCGCCGAAAGAAATAAATCGATCGCACCTGATATCGCCGCTCCGCTGATTGCGGCGGTAGTTCAGACCACTGGCATCGTCAAGATGAAAACCATCGAGCCCATGATCGCGAACAAACACGCATTCCAGGTAGCGCTCAACGAACTGCATATTATGCCGCTGAACCCAGTGGCCGTGTAAGAGAGGACTCATGTCGACCAAGAACACTCATATTCCCGAATGGCTTACCGTACCCTTCGCGGGCATCACTCCCGCACCCACGCAGGAAAAAGGGCAAGATCTATTTCCCACCGGCAACTGGCGCTCCATCCGGCCGGTCTATCGAGATAAGCTACCCCCTTGCAATAATGCCTGCGGAACCAACGAAAAAATCCAGGGCTATCTCGACTTGGTNNAATCGTGGAAAGTACGATGAAGCCATTTCGATTCGCGCAGTCGAGAGATTTCTCGGCGATCTTGGCCAGGCACTCACCAACGACGTAGTGAAGCCCGGAAAATCCAACGGCAAAAAAATCGCCGTCGTCGGATCCGGTCCCGCCGGCCACAGCGCCGCGTACCAACTGGCACGCCTTGGCTATACCGTAACGATTCTCGAAAAATCTCCGAAAGCTGGCGGACTCAATCGCGGCGGCATTCCGGATTGGGTTCTCCCACAAAACATATTGGATCGTGAGATCGAGCGCCTCGAACAACTCGGCGTCACCATCAAGACCGGCGTCGAAGTTGGCAAAGACGTGACTTGGGACGATTTGAAAAAGAACTATGACGCTTGCGTCCTGGCCGTCGGCCTCACCGAACCCAACAGCGTGCGCGCCGAAGGTGAGAATAAAGACGGCGTGCTCTACGGACTGCCTTTCCTTCGCGATATTGGCATGGGCACATCAAAAGTAAAGCTGGGTGCCCGCGTTGCCGTAATCGGCGGCGGAAACACCGCCATCGATTGCGCCCGCGAAGCCTTGCGGCAAGGCGCCGCCGAAGTCACCATGATCACGGTCGAAGGCAACCCCAAAGAAATGCCAGCCTCTCCGGAAGATCTGCACGACATGCTCGATGAGGGCGTCGACTTAATGCACGGGCGCGCAGTCACCGCGGTGCTCGGCAGTGGCAAGGTCGAGGCATTGCAACTGCATAAGGCGCGCTTCTCCGGCGCCATCAACGCTTCACCCATCACGGTGGATCGAGAGGCTCCGTTGGAGCGCTTAGCGGTAGACAACGTAATCATCGCGGTCGGACAGCATTCGTCGCTGGCGTGGTTGCCGGCAGAATTCAAGACCGAGCGCGGAACCATCAAGATCGATAAGTTCGGACGCCTCGGTGACACGAACTTCTTCGCCGCGGGCGACATCGTGCAACTGGGTTCCGGTCAGCCGCTCATGGTCGTCAATGCCGTTGGCGACGGCAAGCGCGTTGCCTTCAATCTCGACAAAGTGGTGCGTGGAGAAAAGCTGCAGCCGCGAACTATTCCCGTCGACGTCATCTTCGATTTGAATCGCATGAACATGACGTACTTCCCGCACTTCCCGCGCGTCCAGCAGGAAATGCTGCCGACCAAGACCAGAACAAAAAACCAGGACGAAGTGATCCAGGCGTTCTCCGAAGAGCAGGCGGTCGAGGAAGCCAATCGCTGTTTCAGTTGCGGCACCTGCAATGCCTGCGACAACTGCTATCTGGTCTGCCCCGAGCCCTGCATCGCGCGTCCGGAACGTTCGAACGGCATGTATAAAATTCTGGTCGACTACTGCAAGGGATGCCGCGTCTGCATTGAGGAATGTCCCACGGGATGCCTTGAGGGCGTTCCTGAACTCGACTTCGATACCGGCGTCGTACGCATGGACACGGCTTTTGCCATCTCGCCCGGACTGCATGGACGACAGGCTGAAGAGTTGAGAAACCTGGGCGACCGGGCTGCCAAGAATATTTAGCTTTGGAGTTGGACCAATTTCAGCAATCGCCTTACGGCGGAATGTGCGGAGTGAATTATGGCAATGCTTGCGGAGCAAAAAAAGAGAACTGTCCGAATCAATGGCTGCGTCGCATCGGCGCAGGCGGCTAAGTATGCCGATGTCGATGTGATTGCGGCTTACCCCATTCGTCCTTATACGGCGACTATGATGGCGCTCGCGCAAATGGTCGCCAATGGCGAACTCGATGCCGAGTACATTGTTGCCGACAGCGAGCATTCGCAATTGAGCATCGCCCACGGCGCGGCATCGAGCGGTGCGCGCGTCTTTACCGGCAGTTCCGGAGTCGGAGTGCAGTTCGCCTACGAACTTTATTCGCCCATCTCAGGCAGCCGCATGCCGGTGCAGATGATGATCGCCGACCGTACGCTCGATCCCCCCGGCGATTTCGGTTCCGAGCACACCGACGCGCTCTCCACTCGCGATATGGGCTGGATCATGGGTTGGTCGTGCGACGCGCAGGAAGCATTTGACAATCATCTGATCGCCTATCGCATTGGCGAGGATCCCCGCGTCCTGTTGCCGCAAATGGTTTGCCAGGACGGGTTCTTCGTCTCCCACATCACGGGCGATGTCGAGTTGCCCGACACCGGGCAGGTAAATGAATTCTTGCCGCCGTACAAGCATCCTTATCCACTCGATCCGCGGCATCCGGTATCGCATGGCCCGCAGATTATGCCGGAGCAAGGTCCGCCACTGCAGTTGGAACGCGCCCGCGCCATGGAAGAATCGATGGCGGTGATCGAGCAGGCGCACGACGAGTTCGCGAAGATCTTCGGCCGGCGCTACGACCCATGGGTCGAAGAGTTTATGACCGATGACGCCGAAGTAGTCTTTTTCCTGCAAGGCGCCCACGCGGTGACGGCTCGTTTCGCAATTCAACACATGCGCGACCGCGGGTTGAAAGTCGGAATGGCGCGGCTGCGCACCATTCGCCCGTACCCAACCGACCGCGTGAAAGAAGTCCTCAGCAAGTTCAAAGTGCTTGGCGTGATTGAGACCAACATGGGACTCGGCAGTGTAAGCAGCGGCGGTTCACTCTACGCCGAAGTTTGCGCCGCCCTCTACGAAAGCCAGAAGCGTCCGCTCGTCCTCTCGTTCATGGCTGGTATGGGTGGCGAAGCGATCGTGCTGAAGGAATTTTATTGGATGACCGAAAAAATGCTCGATGCCCAGCGGCGCGGCAAGATCGAAAAGCGCACCCATTGGGTCGGGTTCGAAGAGTAGAACGTTATTAGTTGTGGCGGACTAAATGTCCGTCCTTATAAAAGATTGCAGCGGGGTCTCAGGCCCTGCGATTGGAGAATTGATATGGCAACCATAGAAGTTCAACGGCAGCTATTGCCGATTTTAGATAGCCCGAACCAGGGCGCGCGTTTCTACAACCCCGAACTGCCGTCATCCGAACCGTTTGTCCCAGGGCACCGCACCTGTGCCGGCTGCGGGCCCTCCATTCAATACAGAATGACGAGCAAGGCCGCGGGCGACAACACCATTCTGGTCGGACCAACCGGCTGCATGTACGTCGCGAACAGCTCTTACTTGTGCACGCCTTACAACGTGCCGTGGGCGCACACGCAGATTGGCAGCGCGGGCAGCTTTACCGCCGGCGTCGCCGCCGCTTATGAAGCGATGATTCGCAAGGGCAAATGGAAAGGCAAGTTCCCGAATATTATTTGCGAAGCCGGCGATGGCAGCGCGTCCGACATTGGTCTTGCCTCGATTTCCGGCGCACTCTATCGCAATCACGACTGCCTGATCATTTGCTACGACAACGAGCAATACGCGAACACCGGTATTCAGGCTTCGTCGCGCACGCCTTACGGCGGTATGACCACATTCTCGCCTCCTGGCCCCGAAGTTCCCGAAGGCAAGAAGCTTTATCCCAAGGATCTGGCGCGCATGATGGCCGCTGGCCATCCCCACTGCTACGTTGCAACTGCCAGCGTCGGTTATCCCATCGATTTAATGAACAAGGTTCGCAAAGGACTGAACCACAAAGGCGCTGCATACCTGATGGTCTACACCCC
>PKVZ01000214.1:20677-33900 GCA_003131635.1 Acidobacteriaceae bacterium | reverse complement strand
CGCTTCGGCCACCTTCACGCCGAGCACATCGCCAATCTGCAGAAGTTTGCCAATCAACAATGGCGGATGATGGGCGTCGAACTGCCCGAAGCCTTGATTCAGGCATCAGATGCGAAAAATCTGACCAACATGGCGGCCGCAGCCGAGGCCGAAGCGGTGGCGCAAACTTTATGAACACGAAGGCCGATACTCTCACAACTCAAAAGCAGCCGGAAGTCGAGCCCGAGGGGCAGGAAAGTTACATTGTCACCGAAGGCAAGAAGCGTGGATCCACGCGCGACGTGCGTCCGGAAGCCGCGTACGACCGCTATTACACGGTTTTGCGCGTGCACGCCGGCGATGCCATCCTCACCGACAACTGGCACACGAACGAGGTGCTGGATCACGCACGCAACAACTTCGAGGGCGTTACCTTCGCCATGCGCACGCTGGAGGCCTGGGGCGCAATGATCGAAAACGATCACCGCGCCTACTACACCGCCGGCGGACGAATTTGGATGATGGACCTCGAGCCTTCAGAAGGCAAAAAGAAACGGTTGCCCGGCACCGGCCCGGTTAACAACCCGGCTAAGAAATAGTGCCTCGCATTTTGCTGATCGACGACACGCCGGAGATCGCCGAGCTCCTGACGTTCTCGCTGCGTGACCTTGGATACGAGGTCTTCGCCTCGGGATTTACGGAAGCCGTGAATGATTTGATCGTGCAACAGCGCGCCCATGCCCTGGTGCTCGACTGCACAGCATTCGATATGAGCGAAGCATTATTCGATTCCGTGCGCCATCACCCAGATCACGCCGAACTTCCCGTCGTGATTATTAGCGATACACCAGAGCAGGCGGAAGCGAGTCTGCGTTCGCGAAAGGCGCGCAAAGTTCTGCTGGTTCCGAAACCATTTACCGGCGCGCAGGTCGGACGCGCCCTCGCGCAGCTGCTTGCATAAATATGCCTCTGTGGAGCATGGACGAATGGCAATTCCTGGAACGCGAGGTCGTCACCGACCCGAAGGGCAGGCAGTGGACCGTCGCACTGATGGATGTGCTCGGCCAGCAAGGCGATCCCGACATGCCAAATAAGTTGCTCGAACTCCAGTACTCAACCGGCCGCTTTTACACACTGGTCTACGCCGACGGCGGGGCGTTGCAGCGCGAGCGAGGCTATGCTTCTTTGCCGGAGGCGACGCATGCTTTCGGAAATCTGCTGGTGGCCGTCATCGACGGCAGTCTGGATCCTTCACAGCCTGTGTTTCGGCAGGATCTGGAGGATTAAGATCTGGAAGATTAAGATCTGGAAGATTGAATGGTGATGGCAAAAGAGCCTCAAGGCGCGGCAGAGTCTCTAGCGGCCCGGATCAAGGTCGCGCATGATGACGTGAAGCACCTGCCCCGTCTTTCGCGCATCGCTCTCACTAATCATTCCGTTCGCAGAGGTCTCACCTCCGGCTTCCATTCGGTCCCGATAGGTCCGCGCCGCTCGTGGCAGGCGAGCGCACCCACTGCGAATCAGTCCAGCTTTCTCGGCAACAGCCAGGCGCGTCTCGAACGTCCAATCCGCGATCTTGCCCGCGGGCGCACCCAGAGCTGCCAGGGCATTCGAACCCTTGTGCTCGAGGGCATCCGTTACGATGGCTTCCAGAATTCCGCAGGACGTCATCATGGCCAAATCGTAATCTCCTTTTTCGAGGGCGGTCCGGCTATCGGCGTAGGCCTGCTCAAGCACCGGCCGAATCTCCGCATTGTGAACGAACTCGAATCGCCGCGCCGCCGGTTGCTGCGACGATGCAGAAACAATCGCGGCGTCATCCGATTGGGAGAGCGAACCAACCGCTTGTCCGAGGACGCCGAGAAGCTGCTGAACGATCTCGGCGGGCGCAGCCCCCTGGGCCGCATGACCATCCGAGGAGCGCATCAGAAAAGCTTCACTAAAAGACCGCGCGAGCCAGTGAGCCTTGCTGCCTCCGGAGAGTTGATTGATCGTCACGCCGCAGTCTTCCTGCCAGCCGCGGGTAGCCGTGATCGCCGCAGAATCGGAAGGATCGGCGGCCAACGTGTCTCGAAGCTGATGCCCGCGACGGATCAACCCGTCAAGGTGGGAAAGGTAGGTCTCGATCTGTGCTCGCAGGCTCTCTTCGATCGGCATCGGTTGGGTGTCGTACGGTTTTTGCCAACGAATACGTTTGCAATTGACAGTGTGCTGCAGGCATGCTACAGTCCCTGCCGCAAGTGGTACAGTAACTAGACCAGTATACCATCACGGTTCGGCTTGAATTCGAAAGACGGTTTAGCAGTTTGGTAGTGAAGGTCTAACGCTCCATGACGAGGTAGCACCCAATGACCGCATCGACAGTTTCACCAGGCTCCCTGATTCACCCCTCGCGTATTCCTAACCGCTGGGTCCAGTTAGTGGCCGGCATTGTCGCGATGATGGCGATCGCGAACCTGCAGTATGCCTGGACCCTGTTCACCAAACCCATCCAGGCTCATCTGCACGTTTCTTTGGTTGCCGTCCAGTGGACCTTTACCTTATTCGTCTTACTGGAAACCTGGCTCGTGCCCTTTGAGGGATACCTGGTGGATCGAATCGGCCCCAGATTCATGCTGGGCATCGGCTCCATTATGGTTGGCTTGGGTTGGATCGGATCTGGGCGCGCCGAGACGATCAATGCGCTTTATTTCTGGTACGGAGTCGGTGGTGTCGGAGCCGGTGTGGTCTATGGCGGCGCCATCGGAAATGCGCTCAAATGGTTCCCGGACTATCGCGGTCTTTGCGTTGGATTGACCGCGGCAGCTTTCGGCATAGGCACTGCGACCACCATCGCTCCCATTGCCGAAATGCTGAAAGTCTCGGGCTATCAGCACACGTTCATCGTCTGGGGAATGATTCAGGGAGTTGTGGTGCTGGCTTCCTCCCTCTTCATGGCCAGACCACCCGTGGGATGGACGCCTCCAGATTGGAAAGCGAAACAGGCGAAAATCAAAGCCAGAATCAACACCTCGGCTGTGGACCTGACGCCCATGCAGATGCTGCGCCAGCCGTCGTTCTATGTCATTTATCTGATGATGACCATGCTGGCCTTCGGGGGCTTGGTGGTCACCGCACAGCTCAACCCCATGGCCGCCTCGTATCACGTCGATAAAGTTGTCGTGGCCTGGGGCATGACCGCATTGGTGATGGCCATTACGGTCGACCGCATCTTGAACGGGCTGACGCGGCCTTTCTGGGGATGGGTATCGGACCATATTGGGCGGGAGAATGCCATCTTTATCTCATTCGTCCTGGAGGCCATCGCAGTGTATGCTCTGCTCCAGTTGATGGGCCATCCTGTCTGGTTCGTAGCCTTGTCCGGCTTGTGCTTCTTTGCCTGGGGCAATATTTTTTCGTTGTTCCCTTCAATCACCGGGGACCTATACGGGAACAAATGGGCAACCACCAACTATGGCATTGTATACACGGCTAAAGGCGCTGCCGCAGCCTTTGCCGGACCCGGTGCGGCTTGGTTGTTTGCCAAAACCGGCTCCTGGACGAAAGTGTTTTGGGCGATGATCATCTGCGACCTGATTGCTGCATTCATGGCGCTGCTCTGGCTGAAACCTATGGCAGCTCGTGCTGTCAGAAAGTCCGAGGCTACCGCGCCGGTCCTCAATTCTGCTCCGATAAAGGCCCGGGGCGTAGCCTAACGACGCTTAGCCTAACAAAGCTTAGCGGTGACAAAAGGAGGCTCTCTTCTTCCTGGAAGAGGGCCTTTTCTACATGACTCGGGCAAGGCGGCCCTAACTGGCGGACGCCGCGAAAGCTCGTGGCGGCGCCGAATTCTCTGGCCGCAGTTTCGCACTGCGCTTCGCCAGCAGTTTAAAACTGCCCACCATGTTTTGCAGGGCGAGGGCCAGCTCTGACAAGTCCTGGCAAGCCTTCGCGGACTGTTGCGCCGCTACCGCAGATTCCTTCCCCAGTTGCGCAATCTGCTCCATGCTTTGATTGACGTCTGCCGTTGCTCCCGATTGCTCAGTGGCTGCGGTAGCGATGTGGGTGATCATCGATCCCACTTCCTCCGACATGTGGATAATTTGTTGCAACGATTCGCCGGCCCGTGCGGTCGATGTGACTCCCTCCTGTACCTGCTGGCTGCCGATTTCCATGGCCTTGATCGCTCCGTTGGTCCCATCCTGTATGGTGGTGATCATCTGGGCGATTTCTTTGGTGGCGGTGGTGGTGCGCTCGGCCAGCTTGCGGACTTCGTCCGCCACCACGGCAAAGCCACGTCCCTGTTCTCCTGCCCGTGCGGCCTCGATGGCGGCGTTGAGGGCCAGCAGATTGGTTTGGTCGGCAATATCGTCGATCACGCCCGCGATGCGCCCGATCTTCTCGGTGCTGCGCCCCAATTCGCCCATCTCCTGCGCCGTCTTGGCCACCGATTCTGTGATCGAGCGCATCTGGGTCAGAGCTTTTTCCACGATGACACCACCTTCGCGGGCAGTCTCGGCAGCCCGGCGCGAAGCCTCCGCCGCGTGAGCGCAATTCTCCGAAACCTGTTGCACGGTGCACGACATTTCCTGCATGGCTGTGGCCACTTGCGTGGTTTGATCCTTTTGCCGGTCGGCGCCCTGGGCCTGCAGAGTGGCGGAAGAGGAAAGTTCCTCGCTGGCGCTGGCCACCTGCTCGGCCGTGCCGGCGACTTGCGAAATAATGCCGTGGATCTTGTCCAGAAATGTGTTGAACCACTGGGCCAGTTCACCCAGTTCGTCGTGACTAGCGATTACCAGCCGCTTGGTTAAATCCCCTTCACCCTCCGCCAGGTCCTTTACCATGTAGATCATGCTGTTCAGCGCCTTGGAAACGCTTCGCACCAGGGCCACGCCGCACACAATGAGCAATATAATCCCTGCGACAACCAGGGCAAGGATGGTGAAGACAAGCCGAGCGCTGCGGGTTCTTACCGCTGCAGCATCATCTCCCAGCCTCTTAGCCACCTGGTTCTGATAATGATTGATGGCCCCGAGCAACGCTTCAAACGCGGGATTCGATTTTTCGATGATTGCCTGGTGTGACTCCGCATTGCGCGCCTGCAACACCAGCTTGGTGACCTGCTCGTTGGCTTTAACCAGCGCAAGAAATGCGCTCTTCACGCCGTCGTCGCCGGCAGCAACCTGCTCCACCTTTGACTGCGCGTCCTTTACCTGCAACTTGTTTTTCTCGATCAGCGATTCCATTACATCGGGATCGGTTTCCTGAACCAGCTTCTGTGTGGTTCCCTGGACCCTTACCGCCAAGTCCAACAGTTCGAAGCATCGTTGCGTCTGTTCGCGCGCCGTCGCCGCCGCGCTCTGAGAGGAAATCGAGGAGACCCGCAGGAGATACGACAATCCAAGAACCGCACCCACCGTGATAACTAGCGATGCCCCTACCAAGACGATCATCCGGAGAGCTATGCCTTGATTTCTCATAATTATGACTTTCACGCACTCTCGGCTAGCGCAGCTTGTCGACCCGTAACCCGACTACGATTGAGCCAATAGGCTTGCCATCATCCAGTACCGGTAGGCCCACTTGGATGAGTGGTTGACCCGTGGAGTCATCCACCTTGACAGTGCCAATCCAGGTCTCCCCGGTCATCGGTACTTCGTGTTTGGGCATGCCCTTATGCGTCCAGTGTTCCGTCTTAGCGTCGTATCCAACCTTGAAGCCATCGGCTCCCGAAACAAAAACTTTCGCGATAGTGTCATCCGACTTCTTCTTGGTTTTTAGATATTCGGACAGAGGAGTCTTTGCCGTGGCACGCACAAATGGATCGAGCACCGAAAGCGTGTGCCACTTGTCATTGGTCATGGCCAGAGCTTCTGCACTGGGCGCGGCAGCATTGTGGGCCTTGACCGCATTCACAATTTCCGCATCCGTGCTGAGCTGCGTAAGTGCCTTGATTTCGACATCCAGCTTGGCTTTGATTTCTGGCGGAGCTTGCCCTAAACCTGCGACTGCGCAGATGAGGACGATTACCGCAGACAGGGTGTTCTTGTATTTAGCGCTCATCACTTCTCCCTCGGTTAGCTTTGGCATGCGGAATCGACGCCAGGGCCCCGGGCTTCGCGCCGGTGGCAGGCGAAGTCTCTTTGACGAGGTATCTATCGGCACCACCTGAGGGAAACATTAAAGACGGGCGAGCCCGCACGAAAGGTCAGGGACGATCAGTGGGAGTCCCGGCTGCGGCTCTCCAGCTAGGATGGTAGGTGCTGGCCGCGGGTTTCCGCGCCGAATGGAATCAAAAGCAGCCCAATTGCAAAGGCAATCGAAGTCAGAGCCACCGGCGTTCCCAACGATCCGTAATGCCGCACTCCGGTTCCAACCAAAAAGGTAATGCCCGCCCCGCCAAACCGGGCGAACGAGGTGGAAAAAGCGAAGGCACTGGCGCGGCACTCCGTGGGATATTGCTCTGGCAGCCAAAGAGTATAGACTGCGAAGTTGGCGCCGCCCAGCCCCAGAAAAAACAAACACACGAAAAACCATGGCAGTGCCGTCGCTCCGAGATAGAAGACCTTGCCGAAGGTGAGCGCAATGAAAACCATCATGAGAGTAAAGAAAACCGCTAGCGCCCCGCGACGCCCCAACCGCTCCGCCAGCCAAGGCATCGCCAGGCAACCGAGAATCGTAGCAAACGACACCAGCATGATTCCCCAGGAGGCCAGTTGCGCAGCTGCTGGACCGACACGGCCACCCGCTTCGGCGAGCGCGGTAATCGCCGCAGGCACATAGACAGTCCCGGCCCACAATCCGCAGATGGAAGCCAGCATCAATAAGGCGTTCAGGATGGTACGGCGGCGCCAGGCGGCAGAAAACAGCGTGGCGAAGGGACGCCAGACCGCCCAGGATCGGACCACGCTTTCCTTCTTTTTCCACGCCACGGGCTCCGCAACCCCGTGCCGAATCCACGCCAGCAGGAGCGCCGGTACCCCACCGACGATAAACATGGCCCGCCAGCCATAGTGGCTGCCGATGCCGTAGTTCGCCAGCGCGGCGAGAAATATGCCGACATAATATCCCGTATGCATCAACCCCGCACCCATCCGGCGCCGCTGCTCCGGCCACTCTTCCGCCACGAACGTCCCGCCCATGGCCCATTCTCCGCCTATGCCTATGCCCGCAAGCAGACGCAGAATAGCAAGTTGCCACACGCTGGTAACGAAGGCGCTCAGAAACGTGAACACCGAGTACCACACGATGGTCAGCATGAGCGTGCGCACGCGGCCGAACTTGTCGCCAACCGGCCCCCACAAGAACGCCAGCCCCCAGCCAACTAGGAACAAGGCAAACAGCAAGCCTCCGTACTGTCCGATGTTGGCCTTAGTGGCTGCGATGCCGGAATGCGGCAGCAATTCGCGCAGCGAGGGCACAAGCACCAGCGCATAAACAAACGAATCCATTCCGTCCAGCGTCCATCCACCCCACGATGCCCAGAAGCCGCGAATCTGATTGCGCGTAAGAGACGGAGACAAGGCCGGCACCGGGACAGGGCCGGGCGCAGGAGGATTAGCTTCGTCCATCGCGGAACGCGCCATAACAGTGGGGAACTATATCAAAACGACTCGGCTACCGGGGAAATATGTTTTGCTCTATTAGCGCCCAACCGGCGGAGGGAAGCCGGTCGCGGGTCGCAGGTTTTTGCCCTAGGAGTGTCAGGATCAGTCTTTCCTATCACCTAACACCTAACACCTAACACCCAAACGCGCCTGGAATAATTATTCCCGCTGCCGCTACCTCTTCGCCGCAAGCAGTCGCTCTTCCAGAGCCTTTACCTCAGCATTCAGCCCTTCCGGCAGATGGCTGCCGAAGTGGGCGAAGTGTTCCTTAATCAAGGGCACCTCGGCCAGCCAGCCCTCAATGTCCACGCTGACCAGTTCGTCCACGTGCGCGCCTTGTATGTCCAACCCTGTCGTGTCGAGATCGGCAACTTCGGGAATGCGTCCGATTGGAGTCTCCTTCGCATGCACCTTGCCGTCGCACCGTTCAAAGATCCATTTCAACACGCGGCTATTTTCACCATAGCCCGGCCACAGATACTTGCCGCTCTTGTCCTGGCGAAACCAGTTGACGTAAAAAATCTTCGGCAGCTTCGACGCGCTGGAGTGCGTTCCCATCTGCAGCCAGTGCGCAAAATAATCGCCCATGTGGTAGCCGCAAAACGGCAGCATCGCCATGGGATCGCGGCGTAGCTGTCCCACTTTCCCGGTGATCGCGGCGGTCGTCTCGCTGCTGACCGTTGCCCCTAGGAAGGTTCCATGCTGCCAGTTGAAAGCCTCGGTGATCAGGGGCACAATTCCCGCGCGCCTTCCCCCAAACAGGATCGCATCAATGGGCACGCCTTTCGGATCCTCCCATTCCGGAGCGATCACCGGACACTGCGCCGCAGCACAGGTAAACCGCGAGTTCGGATGCGCCGCCTTCCGCCCTGATTCCGGAGTCCACGGCCGGCGCAACCAATCGATTAATCTGGCGGGCACTTCCTCCGTCATCCCTTCCCACCAAACGTCGCCATCCATCGTCATCGCGCAATTCGTAAAGATGGAGTCCCGGGTCACGCTGAGCATGGCGTTCGCGTTCGACTTCATGCTCGTGCCCGGAGCTACTCCGAAGAAGCCGAACTCCGGGTTGATGGCATAAAGCCGCCCGTCCGCGCCAAACTTCATCCACGCAATGTCATCCCCGATGGTCTCAACCTTCCATCCCGGAAGCGTCGGAATCATCATCGACAAATTCGTTTTCCCGCACGCCGAAGGAAATGCGCCGGTCATGTACTTTGCCTGCCCCGAAGGACTGATCAGCTTCAGAATCAGCATGTGCTCGGCCATCCAGCCTTCGTCGCGCGCCTGCACCGAAGCGATGCGCAGCGCATGGCACTTCTTCCCCAGTAACGCATTGCCGCCGTAACCGGAACCAAACGACCAGATCTCACGCGTCTCCGGAAAATGGCAAATGTACTTACGCTCCTTGTTGCAGCTCCAAGTCGCGTCCGGCTGGTTGGGACCGAGCGGCGCACCCACCGAGTGCAGTCCGCGCACGAATTCCCCGTTCTCCCCGAGCGCGTCAAGTACGTGGCTCCCCACGCGCGACATAATGTGCATGCTCACAACCACGTAGGCCGAGTCGGTAATCTCTACTCCGATATTGGAGATCGGCGAGCCAATCGGGCCCATGCTGTAAGGCACCACGAACATGGTGCGGCCCACCATCGAGCCGGCAAACAACCCTGCCAGCTTCTGCTTCATCTTCGCCGGGTCTTCCCAATTATTGGTGGGCCCGGCCTCCTCCTTAGTTCGAGAGCAGATGAAGGTCTGGTCCTCAACTCGGGCCACATCCGCAGGGTCGGACCGTACCAGGAAGCTGTTCGGCCGCTTCTCTGGATCGAGAGGGATCGCAGTCCCGGTGAGCACCAGCAACCGCAGCATCGCCTGATGTTCGGCGGGCGATCCATCACACCAGTGAACCCGATCGGGTTTGCACAGCTGCGCAACTTCTTTGACCCAACTCTCCAGTTTCGCGTTTCGAGGATTACGCGCGGCTGTCTCGACCTCTATTGTGATGGTGGCCATGATGGTTAATGTCTCCCGGTTAAATGAAACGCGGATCGCGATAGCCCTGGCGGGACAAGAATGAAGATGACGATGATCTCGCAAGTGCTGCGGGGTATGAAGACGAGTTTTTCTCCGCCAGGCACAACCCTAATATTGTCTCGCACTTGCGAGGATTATTCCAGTTTTGCGATTCGGCGCGAGTGATGCAGTTTCGGACGNNCCGATTCGGTTAGCCCCTAGTGCTGGGACGACTCCAGCAATTCCTTCAAATACTGCTGCCAGACCGCTGCCCAGGTGTGCGTACCGTGTCCATGGGTTTGCTCGGAGATTGGAAGCGGGACGAAACGGCCATTTTTCACCCGTTTGATTTCGCGTTCCGCAATCCCGAGTTCCGGAGGGTTAATGAAATCGTCGGCTGAATTCACAAACATCACCGGCGCAGTGATCTTCTCCAGTCCGGCCGAAGGATCATAGTCCCACGATGCGTTCACCGCGTAGAGCAGGTCATTGGCATCATGGGCTGCAGCGAAGCGTTTCACGTAGTCCGCATCCGCTTTGTCGGTCGCCTCGCGGGTGGGCAGAGTCTTCTGCAGCTGAAGTGGTGCGCCTCCGGCGATGTAGAACATATCGGCCGCAGTCTCCATCCCCGCACGCGGCTCGGCGGTATAGTCGCCGTTTTTCCAATCCGGATCGTCGCGGATTCCGTCGATGACCATTTTGCGCCACAGCCGATTCCGTCCCGCAATCTGCACCGGCTGGCAGGCCAAAGCCATGAGCGCGTCCATAAAGTCCGGATAGGTTTCGCCCCAAACCCAGGAATGCATGCAGCCCATCGAAGTGCCCAGGATCAGGCGCAGATGATTCACGCCCAACCCTTTTTCCAGCAACTCATGTTGCGCCGCTACCATATCGTCGTACTCATATTGCGGAAAATGCGCGCGCATCCCATCGCTCGGCTTGCTGGATTTCCCGCGCCCAATGTTATCCGGCAGAATAATGTAATAGCGCGTTATGTCGAGCAGCTGTCCCGGCCCAAAGAGCACGCCGGCAAACTGCGGCGCAAGGAATTGTTCCCCGGTTCCGCTGGTACCGTGCAAAAGCAACACCGCATTTGTAACCCGGCCGTTCGCGTCACGCACCGGAGTTCCAAAGCTGGCGTAGTGCATGCGAAGCTCCGGCAGCGTTTCGCCTGACTTGAAATGGAAATTGTGGGAAACGTAATCCCCTTCTTTAGCCCCGGGCAACTGACGCGCCTCCTGCCCCAACGCAGCAGATGCGCAGGAAAGCAGGACAACTACCAACCCAAGCCTGGCCGCTCGACTGTATTTGTGCATGTGGGCACCTCGTTCCGTGGCAGGGTATCACAGGATGGAGGGCGCGGTACCTAGCCTTGACGCACAAGCATTAACGACGGAGCGTCTGCATCTGATATAAGAGACCACTGACGCCACAAGGTCATTCGCTGGGATTCATACTGATCGGAGTTGATCTCAATTATGGGCCAAGTCAGGAAGCCCCGCCCTAAGTCGGCAGTCGTCACCCTCAAAATGGTTGCGCAACACGTCGGGCTTACGCCAGGCACGGTTTCCGCGGTCCTGAACGACGCGCCCTCGTCCCGTTCCATTCCGCAAAACACCAAGAATCGGATTCACGCCGCCGCCAAGGAACTGGACTATCGCCCCAACTTCTTTGCCCGCAGCTTGCGTAACAAGCGCACGTATATGATTGGAGTCATCGCGCAGGAGATCGGCGATTCCTATGGCTCTCTAGTGATCCGCGGGATTGAAGAATATCTCAGAGAAAAAGATTACTTCTTTCTTACGGTTGTCCACCGGCACAGTCCTGAGCTACTGAAACGATACTCTCAAATGCTCATGCAACGCGGCGTCGAAGGCTTTATCACCGTGGACATGCAATTGACCGAGGCGCTCCTCTTACCCACCGTAGCGGTGCCCGGACATAAGAATTTTCCGGGCGTCACGAACATTGTGCTGGATCATCACCATGCCGCCCGCGTCGCGCTGAACCATTTGCTCCAGCTGGGGCACAAAAATATTGCGTTCATGAAGGGGCAGTCATTCAGTTCGGATTCTGAAGATCGCTGGCGAGCCATTTGCCAGGTGGCCGAAGAGCTGAAGATCGAGATCAGGCCTGAGCTCACCGTGCAAATCGACATCGACGATCCCACTCCGCAACTCGGCTACCCTTTCGCCAAACAGCTTCTCCAGCGCAGAGTTCCTTTTACCGCGCTCTTTGCCTATAACGATATTTCTGCTCTCGGGGCAATTCGGGCTTTCCAGGAGGCGGGACTACGGGTACCGCACGATATCTCGGTAATTGGATTCGACGACATTCAGGGAGCGGCATTCAGCGTCCCCAGTCTGACCACCGTCCGACAGCCCCTGGCTGATATGGGACGGCTGGCAGCACGAACCTTGCTGGCTCGGATTGAGGACGCGAAAGACTCCCCGGCGGAAATTCCCATCGAACCCGAACTCGTGGTACGGCAATCCACGGCGCAGGCTCCCGCTTCCAGGGTCGCATAACCTCGAGTCAACGAGCCTTTAGATTTTGCTTTTGATTGGATGTTCGGTACGCCAGAAATTCCATGCATCTCGCAGAAATGTCGCGCACCGGTTCCACCTCTTCGTCGAACAACGCCTCGTTGAACAAGGCCGCGAACGCTGCCTTCGTCCCCATCGGAATTGTCACCGTACTCCTCGCTCCGCTGTTACCGATTCTGTCAGCTCGTTGGTCATTGAACTATCTGCAAGCCGGCTCACTTTTCACGGCGCAATTCTTCGGATCGACAATAGGCGTAGGCCTCTCTGGATTCGTTGTTTCTCGTTGGGGATATCGATTCGCCATCAACGCCGGCCTTCTTGCCACGGCTGTCGGTGTAGGTATGTTGCCGTTCAGTTCGCATTTCCCGGGGCTAATTTGCATTTCCTGCTATGGAGCTGGTCTCGGCGTCGCAATTCCCGCCTGCAACTTGCTGGTCGCGGCCATGAACCCTGAGCGCCGCAGCGCAGCGCTCAATCTGCTTAATTTTTGGTGGAGCGTGGGGGCCGTCGCCTGTCCTTTCATCGTAGCCGCGGCCGCCAGGTTCAATCAGATCGAATTGTTCCTGGTCATGGTCGCTGCATTTCTGGTCCTGGTGCTTCTGGGAACCACAGCCCTGCCCTCCTTCATCGAACCTGCCTCCGCGCCCCGGGTTGCTGAGGAAGCAGACGCTTCGCCAGTGAATTGGAGACGGCGCCCCCTGTTCATCCTCGCTGCCCTATTTTTCTTATACGTGGGCACGGAGAATGCGTTCGGAGGCTGGATCGCTTCCTATGCCAGGAGCCTCGGAACTTCGTCGCCGACATTATCGGTGATGACGCCGTCGTTCTTTTACGCTGCCCTGATGCTTGGAAGATGGATCGCGAACTTTGTCTTGCAGAAGACGGACGAAATCAAAACCGCGCGCGCCGGGCTTTTCGTCGCTTTCGTAGGAATGGCGGGACTGGTTTTCTCGCGCACTTTCCCGCTGGTGGTGAGCAGCGTATCGGTTGCTGGATTGGGACTCGCCGCCGTCTACCCGATTACGATCTCCCGCTTGTCATACGAATTCGGACCGGCGGCCGCGCGCGTCGGATCCGTCATGTTTACCATGGCCAACTTCGG
>PKVZ01000214.1:6821-20604 GCA_003131635.1 Acidobacteriaceae bacterium | reverse complement strand
TTTCCCAGCCCGAAATGCTGGCGAAGATCATTCTGTGAGAGATAACTGCTCCCGCCCTTCACTTCGCTGAACTGCGTGAGACTCCCCGTCCGTACAGTTACGCGCGCGCCAATCGCCAGCCGGTTGCTCTTGGTTCCCANNAGTGACGACATCCACGCAGCCATCGTTGCCAATGTCCCCAAACGCCGCTCCCCGCCTCGATTGCAGCGCACCACTATTCAGCCCCGCGGCGGATGCAACTTCATCGAACGTTCCATCCCGATTGTTGCGGAACAGCAGGATAGGCTGACGGAAATGCGCCGCGTCCGGAATTGTGTCCACCTGCGGATAGACATGCCCATTAGCAACAAAGATATCCAGCCAGCCGCTGTTGTCCATGTCGAAAAATCCTGTACCCCAGCCCACATAGGGATGGCTCGGCTGCGCGATATGAGAGTTCCCGCTGATATCGTCGAAGCCATCTTCACCCTTATTGTGGTACAACGTGTCCGACTGATCCACGAATTCCGTCACGAAGATGTCCAGCCGCCCGTCGTGGTCGTAGTCCCCCATGTCGACGCCCATCGAGCCGAGCTCCAGGCCATCTCCGCTCAAGTCCGCTCCGAGCATCAGCCCGACTTCCTCGAACGTGCCGTCGTGCTTGTTGTGATACAGATAATTCGGCCCCGCATCATCGGCCACATATAAGTCAGGCCAACCGTCGTTATCGTAGTCGCCCCATTCAACCCCCATCCCGTAATAGTGGTGAGCATTGTCGACTCCCGCTTTCCTGGAGACTTCCTCAAACGTGCCGTCGCCGCGATTATGAAAAAGGAGATCGGTTTCCCCCTGCAAACCCCACGGACCACACTGCACCATCACTCCGCGAAACCGGCAGAATTTCTCGTTGCTGCCTAATTCCGGAAGCTTGTTCATGTCGACGTGAACATAACGCGATACAAATAGGTCCACATTCCCGTCGCGGTCGTAATCTCCCCAAGCCGCGCCCAGGCTCAGCTCGCCCCCGCCAACTCCAGCCTTTTCGGTCACATCCTCAAACTTGCAGTTCCCCAGGTTGTGGTAAAGAACATTTCCGCCATAGCCTGTAACGTAGATGTCCGGCAGCCCATCGTTGTCGTAGTCTGCGACGGCAACGCCCATCCCCCAGCCTTTACGCGTGAGTCCCGCCTGTTTTGTAATATCCGTGAACTTAAGATTTGCGTCTTGATGGTAAAGCGTAATGAGAGGGTCGCCACCCTGCTGGCGGTAGCGCTCGACGCTCGAGCCATTCACCGTGATGATGTCCAGCTTGCCATCGTTGTCGCAGTCGATCAGGCCCACCCCTCCGCTTACCGATTCAATAATGTACTTTGCGGCTGGCGAAGAAATGTGGGAGACGGTCAATCCCGCTTGATTACCGATGTCTTCGAACTGCGGAACCGGGATGGCAACGGAACTCTGCTTCCGCACCGGATCAGCGTTTTGCCGTGAGGGCGCCGTCTGCGCCCATGCCGCTGCGCACAAAACACTCCAGATAAGAAATGAACGCATTGCACGAAGAATACAGTGTTTTGGTTCGTCCTGAACGGAACAGAAGCAAGTTGTTCTCTACGGTTGCGCCCGACTGACTGTCGCGCCCGCAGCCCCCGGCGGAGGTAGCAAGTCATAGAGCGGTTGCGCCGGTTTCACCTCAGGATTCTCTTCCGCTACTGATATCGCCAGAATTCGGATCTTGTCGTTGTCGGGCAATTTGATGCTCTTCGTACCCGCCGGCAGGTCGATCGGATATGCGAACAAATAAGAATACCGGTAAGCCACGTTCGCTCCCGCGGCGGTGTGATGGTGCGAACAATACCAGGCCACATCGGCGCGCTTGATGTAGCCCGGCTTGATGCCCATCATCTCGCCGTAGTCGTCGTGCGAAGTATCCTTCGAACTCCACTGCCGGTCGTCCCACTGGCCAACGAATCCGCCCCAGTCCTGAATATTCAGTTCGACACTCTTGCCACCGACTTCGAATGTAGCCTTCTGGTCGCCATCCGCGGAAGCCGCCAGAACGTACACGCGGTTATAGTCGCCGGTTGGAAGATCAATCGTTTGTCCCTTGGCCACAACCGCATTGCGCACGCCGGTCTTCGCCGGAGCAAGTTGGAATTGCACATCGTTGAAAGCGATCTGCGCCGGCAGCATCTCCGCCGGCAGCGCGTTCCCCTTATTGTCAAAACCACCCACCGATTGTGTCCCGTCATTGCTCGCAGCGGCCAGATCATATTTCAAGGTGACCGGAGCTGATTGCACCCCCGGTCTTTTGATCGAAGCCCCAGCTAACTTAACCGCGAAGGTGCGCGGTTGATAAGCCGAGAACGAGGCTGACAGCGCACCTCCGCTCACGGCAGTGCTCGCGACTGGCTGCTCCTGCCCATTGACCTCACGCGCGGCGGTGATCGGTGTACCAAAAGCCACGCGGACATCCGGCTGCGGTTTGCCATCGAGTTCCACCAGGCGCACGATAATCTCATCGCTCTGTTCCGCTTTCTTCAACGCCAACACTCGAATCCGCGGATTGCTGACCCTCAGCAAAGAAAACTCCCGTCCCAGCGCGCCCGCATGTTTTGCAGTTTCGAAGGCAATCAGCGGATCGTTCAAACGCTGCGCTTGCCAGTCGGTCTGGCCTTGACGCCAGCCGCCCGCGTGCCCGGTAATGCCATAAACAAATTCGTGATGTCCAATATCCTGCGTGCCCTGGTCTGCATATCCGCCGTGGGTGCCCGGCGTTCGTATTAAAGTCAGCCGGATCGTATGATCGTTCGGCTTATCCGATCCGTTTTTGCAATCGGTCAAGATCGTCGCGCCAAAATCGCCGCTAGCGTCCGTCAAATCGATCCACTGGTGCGACGGCACCTCAAACTTCTTCGGCTGCGCCGTAGGCCGCTCGATCGTTCCAATATCCCAGTTGTAAGTAGCCATTTCGTTCGACGCTGCCAGCGGAAACGTCGCCTTCAGATTCGACTCCTTCGTGTTCCACTCCACAACATTTGCGAATTCAACCCGCCTTCCCGCATCGTCGGCCGACAGGCTAATAGTCTGAACGAATTTGGATCCCGCAGCCTCCCGCGAAACTTTAACCGCCACCCGTGCCGGTCCGTTTTCCACCACTCGAATCTTCGCCGGACCGCCAACGTAAGCCTTCGGCGCCGCCTGCTCCTGCTCCCAGTCCATATTCCACGCCGGCCACTGCTCAGGGTTGTCATAGGAAATCGCCAGTCGCGCCGGCGCGCTCAGCAACTCCTTGCGTAGCGATTTATCGAAAATGCTGGCGACATCGCCATCCGCATTCAGCTTCACCCGGTAATACTGGTTCTCAAGTGAATCCTCCGACACTTTCATACGGTACTGATCGGCCGGACCAGGCCCCGGCTGAACGTCGTAAACCGCGTAGCCGACGGATGGCGCCTTCGCTAGGAACACCACCTTCCCGTTCGAAATCTGCGCCGGAACTTCCTTGTTGTCGGGACCGACAACATGCACCGCTGTCGGCATTCCTCCAGGAAAGTTAACGCTCGCTTCCACCAGATCTTCCCGTGCGATGTTCAACGGATTGAAAACTACCAGAGGAATTCCTTTCGCCTCGGTATCCAACGCCGCGCTGACCGCTTCAGCCGCGTCTTTGAGCACTCCGGCAAACTGATTCATCGCGATCACGTCGTCGTTCCAGGCAAACTCGTAGGCCTTGGGAGTCGCCGTTCCCGCCGCGAGATCGTGAAAGTGCCCGCCCATCACCAGCGTCCAGGCATCGTTCAGCCGCTGCAACGGATAAGGCCGCCCTCCCAGCCATTCCGCCGCGATCGAACTTTTCTCCGCCGCATCCGCCAGCAATTCTTCTTTCCGAAGCCATCGCTTCTGGTAAGCCTGCGACGTTAGCGATCCGGCAGAATGATTGGTCAGTTCCATCTCACCCGTATAGCGCGGAAGCCCGGCGGCCTCGGCGGGCGTAATATTCAGAAACATCTGCTCCGCATTCGCGGAAATCACGTGTACCGGTCCGCCGCCAAGCTCCACCATCGGTCCCTGCTCATGGGAGAAACGGGAAAAAAGGGAATCGACATCCGGCGGCAAGCTGGCTTTACCTCCCGTGATGATCGCCTCCAGGCGCTTCACCGAGTCTTCCTCCGGAGTTCCGCCAATGTCGCCGGTTCCATAGTAGTGATAATCAGTGAGCACCCCGCTCACTTTGCCGTTAAGTTCTACGCGCGCCGCCCAGTCGTTTTGATGCCGGCTTAACTCTCGATCCTTCTGCATCTGCAATTCGGTTTTCTGCTGATTCCGCACCGCCAGGTATTCTTCGATGTGTCTGGCATCCATGGTCGAATTGTTCTGGTCCGCGTGAACCAGTTCTTGCCGAAGCGGTTGAAACTTCTTGTTGAGATCATCGAGAACCTTATCCGGCGGCAGCGGAGGAAGCGGCTTGCTCAGATCGCTGTTGATTCCTCCGCTGTAATCACCCGGATTCAGCCCAGCCAGCACACTCTCGCCATCCGGCCCCACCCACACGCCCACGTTGAACGGTGTGCCCTCCGGCGTTTTCTCAAGAGACTCCGCACCTCCGCCCGGCGCGGACGATCCCCAAACCAACTTCTGCGTCGAGAATCCCTTCACCCCCGAGTGCGCGAGAATCGTCGGCAGCGACGCCGGAAATCCAAAACAGTCGGGCAGCATGTACTCTGCGCTCGCCCTTCCCAGCTCTTTGCGAAACCAGTTATTTCCATACAGGATCTGCCGAATGATGGTTTCGGCGCTCGGCGTATTCACATCGCCTTCTTCCATGGAAGAGCCCGCCGGAAACCATCTTCCTTCGTCCACGTACTTCTTCAGCCGTGCAAAATCGGCGGGATAATATTCCTTCATCAAGCGATAGCGGTTGGCGCCGCTGAAATTAAAAACGTAGTGCGGATATTTCTCAAACAGCTTGAAATTATCCTCCATCGTCTTGCGAATGTATTCGTCGATAACCTGCGGATACTCCCACCGCCATTCCGTATCCAGGTGGGCATAGCCCACAACGTAAAGCGTGGGCTGCTTGCTCAAATCGGGTTTTTCGGCGGTTTGTGCGGAGGCCAAAGTCAGCCAGCCCAACCCGGCCAGCAAAATCGTAATCAAATCCGTGCTAATTCGTCGCATCGCGTCTCCCTATGGCGCCGGGCAATATATACCATCGAGCTTCGTGGAGTGTCCAGACCGTGCTCCAGCCATTCTCCCGGAACTTTCCGGCCAAGTTACGGTTCGTTCCTGCAACCAGTTGCCGTAGCAAATTGTGGCTTCCACTGGAACATTACTATGGTGGTATTGGCATGAACCATTCCGGCAATTGACGGACGCGGCCCCTCGTTGGAAGATATTAGGAAGTAGTCAGGTAGTCACCAAGCAACCGGGCCCTCGTGCGGTCACGAACAAATGCGGATCAAGTTCTGGGGCGTGCGCGGTTCCACGCCGACTCCACAACCCGAGAACATGCGCTACGGAGGCAATACCTCCTGCGTCGAAGTCCGCTTCGACGATCGCATCTACATTTTCGATTGCGGCACCGGCTTCCGCGTGCTCGGCCAGCAACTGCAAAGTGAATTCGGCGACCGCCCCTTTTCCGCCCACGTTTTCGTCTCGCACTTTCATTGGGACCACATTCAGGGCATGCCGTTCTTCCGCCCTCTTTATGCGAATGCGGAAAATCGTTTCCTTTTCCAGTGCTCCAGCCGCACCCGCAGCCTGAAGCAAGTCCTCGCCGATCAGATGGCCGCGCCTTACTTTCCCGTGAAAATCGACGAGATGAAAGCGCGCCGCGATTTCTACGAAATCGAGAGCGGCCGCGTCACCATTGAAGACGGCGTACAGCTGCAAACCGCCTGGCTGAACCATCCCCAGGGCTGCATGGGTTTCCGCCTGGAAACAAAAGATGGAGTGCTGGTTTACGCGACCGACAACGAGCCCGGCGACGCCGCTTTCGACAAAGCCGTACGCAAGCTGGCCGAAGGCGCGGACGTGCTCATCTACGACGCGCAATATCTTCCCGAAGAGTACGCCGCGCGCCGCCGTGGCTGGGGACACAGCCACTGGCGCGAAGCCGTCAACGTAGTGATGGAAAGCGGCGCCAAGGAATTGGTATTGTTCCATCACGACCCCGAGCATACCGACGCCATCATCGACAAGGTCGTGCGCGAAGCCCGCAACTACTATCCCAAGGTGCGCGCCGCAGCGGAAGGGATGGAGATCAACCTCTAGCCAGGTTTATCTGTCCTTCTTCTCATCTCCCCCAACGTACTTGCATTGAGTACTCCCATATCTCCATCGGCATGGTCTTTCCATAGCCAAATCTCATCCGCCTGACCGTAGCCGCGAGCGTAAGCTCCATTCGATACAGCGTATTTCTTCATCTCGCTCCAGTTCCATCGACTGCAAACCGGCGGTCGGCGGCAGGAACAAAGCAACTTGTACTCTTCGGAAGAGTCAGTAACAAAAGATAGAAGGTAGGAGCCGTTTCGATACGGACTGAACCCGATCAAGTATCGGGTGCAACATTCCGGGCATTCCACGCAGTGGCGAAGGCGGTCAGCCATGCAGACTCCTATCCAACATTGTCACGCTTGGCAGAAGTGAAAAATCAAGAACAGGATTTCCAGCCCTGATATCAGCCTGTGTTGGTGAGATGCGTGTGTGACGGCATTAGAGGCCTCATCCTTGTTGCAGGCAGTACCTTTTTCGCGTGCAACTTTTTGCAGTCTGCCCGCAAACCGACATGAACAATTCGTCTGCGGTCAAAGTGTTCATGTCGAGCACCACGCCAACTACCGTCTCCCGTTTCAGGCACAATAGATGGATTGGCGAAGACAGGTTGGACGTTCGCGGACCTTGCTCGCTCCGGTCGGACGTTTGCGGACCTCGTTCCCGGACCCGCTTCTGCGGCTCTGCGTCGCGTTCTTTTATTGCCTTGCAGCGTGGTCCGAAAACGTCCAACTTAGCTGCCGGGCTCGGCTATCATGGCCTTGGCAAGGTTATGACCATTGATTGGCAGATCTGTTCGCGAGCCCGCCTGTCCCGCGATCCCCGCTTCGACGGCAAATTCTTTATTGGCGTGAAGGGAAGTGGTGTCTATTGCCGGTCGATTTGCCCTGCACCCACGGCGCAAGAAAAGAATGTCCGCTATTTTGCTACTGCTGCGGCCGCCGCCGAAGCCGGCTTTCGTCCCTGCCTTCGCTGCCGCCCCGAATGCTCGCCCGGCACTCCCGCTTGGCTCGGAACCTCCAACACGGTTTCGCGCGCCTTGCGCTTGATCGGCGAAAGCGGCCTGGAAGACGGCGGCGTGGAAGCTCTTGCCGAACGCCTTGGAGTCGGCTCGCGTCATCTTCGCCGCTTATTTCTCAAACATCTCGGAGCCACTCCAACGGCCGTGGCTCACACCCGCCGTCTGCACTTTGCCAAAAAGCTCATTGACGAGACCTGCCTGCCCATGACTCAGATCGCGCTCGCCTCGGGCTTTGGCTGTGTCCGCCGATTCAACGCAGGCATCCTTAAGGTCTATCACCGAACCCCAACCCAGATACGCCGCCTCGCGCGCCAGACTCAAGGCCAGCCGGAAAATCAATACCTGTTCCACCTGCGCTTCCGCCCGCCTTACGACTGGAAGGATATGTTGGCATTTCTGGCGGCCCGCGCTATCCCCGGCGTTGAAATTGTAGAAGGCGGCTGTTATCGCCGGTCCATTTCGTTGAACGGCAATCATGGCTATTTCGAGGTTTCGCTGGATGAATCGAAGCACGCGCTCATCGCCCGCGTGCAGTTTGGCGATCCTCGTTCGCTCTTTTACATCACCGAGCGTATCCGCTCTATGTTTGATCTGAATGCAGATTGGGCCGCCATCGTCCAAACTCTGAAGACTGATCCCTTATTGGCTGCGCGGATTGACGCGAACCCAGGCTTGCGCGTTCCGGGTTGCTGGAATGGCTTCGAGCTTGCCGTTCGGGCAATTCTCGGCCAGCAGGTCAGCGTCAAAGGTGCGACCACGCTGGCCGGCCGCCTCGTAAGCACTTTCGGGCAGCCCTTTCCCGCCGCCTCAGGCATCACTTATCTTTTCCCGGAGCCTCAAGCTCTTGCCCCGGCAAACGTCGCCGGCATTGGGCTGCCGGCTGCCCGAGCCGAAACCATCCGGGCTTTGTCGCGGGCGGTATGCGATGGGCGAATCAGCTTTGACGGCGTTGTCGATTCCGCTGACTTCCTTGCCCGGCTCTGTGAAATTCCGGGCATAGGCAAGTGGACCGCAGAATACGTCGCCATGAGAGCCCTGGGAGAGCCCGACGCTTTTCCCTCCACGGACCTCGGCCTTCTGCGCGCATTACATTTGAAGAGTGCGCGCCAGCTTGAACACCGCGCCGAAGCCTGGCGCCCGTGGCGCGCCTATGCTGCCGTCCACTTCTGGAATATCGCGACCCGATCCCAAAGTTCAGCGCCGTCGAAAAGCGCAACCTCCTCGCCGCTTGACTTCGCGACGGTCGCTACCTCGGCCTAACTGTGGATAGGGTGCGAATTCCTACCTGCGCGTATTCCCAATCGCACCCCCCAGATCGCTCAGGAAAAACAGTATTCCCAGGATGATCGCTCCCAGCAAGGCGCACACCGCGATGATTGCCGTGTGGCGCGAACCTCGTCCTCCGTCCGCCATCGTGCACCCCCAAGGTAAACAAAAGATAACCAGCGGTGAGTTCACCCACGGCCCCTGGCCGGAAATATGGCACAACCGCCCCCGTTATGCAAGCCAAATGCTCATTGTGGGAATCTGTACTCCCCCGATCAGTGTGAGATTGGGTTCGTCGTATTGCTTCCCGACCGTCCCGGCTCATATACTCTGAACGTTTGCCCGCTCACTCCGGGAAGTCGTCCCGGCGTCGGCCGACATTTCATATCGCCATCATTCCGGAGCCAACTTATGACCACGATGACTGCCCCACCGCACGTCGATAAAGAAAGCAATCCCTGGGAGTCGCAGCGGGCTCGTTTTGACCTCGCTGCCCAAAAACTCAATCTCGACGACGGCCTGTGGCGGGTCCTGCGCTATCCCAACCGCGAACTCACGGTTTACATCCCCGTCCAAATGGATGACGGCCATCTTGAGGTCTTCACCGGATTCCGCGTCCAGCACTCGATTGCCCGCGGCCCCGGCAAAGGCGGCATCCGCTACGCGCCCGATGTCACCCTCGATGAAGTGCGCGCCCTCGCCAGTTGGATGACCTGGAAGTGCGCCGTAGTCAACATTCCTTTCGGAGGCGCCAAAGGCGGCGTAATCTGCGATCCCCACAAAATGTCCATGGGCGAAATCGAGCGCATGACCCGGCGCTACACCTCCGAATTGATCGAATTCATCGGGCCCGAAAAAGACGTTCCCGCCCCTGACGTTAATACCAACGAACAAATCATGGCTTGGATGATGGACACCTATTCCATGCACATGCGGCAGACGGTAACCGCCTGCGTCACCGGCAAGCCCATCAACATCGGCGGGTCCCGCGGGCGCCGCGAAGCTACCGGCCGCGGCGTGATGGTGGTCTGCGACGAAGCCATCAAAAAGCTCGGCTTGACGCGCGAGAGCAGCCGCGTGATTGTTCAGGGATTCGGCAATGTCGGCTCCAACGCCGCCCAACTCATGCACCAGGGTGGATACAAAGTTGTCGGCATCGCCGAAGTTGGCGGCGGCCTGTACAACAAAAATGGCATTGATTTGAACAAGCTGGTCGAATTCCGTCAGAAGAATGGAACGGTGCACGGCTTTCCCGACGCGGAAAAATACGATCCCGCCGAGTTGCTCACCACCGAGTGCGAAATCCTCATTCCCGCCGCCACTGAAAACGTCATTACCTCGCGCAACGTTGATCGCGTGAAGTGCCGCATCCTGGCCGAAGGCGCCAACGGCCCCACAACCTCCGCCGCCGACGATGTCCTCACCGACAAAGGCGTCTTCGTCATTCCCGATATTCTCGCGAACGCCGGCGGCGTCACCACTTCCTACTTCGAGTGGGTACAGGACCGCCAGGGCTACTTCTGGAAAGAGTCCGTGGTCAACGAGCAACTGGAAGAAATCATGGTCTCGTCCTTCGGCGACGTGGTCCGCTACGCAGAAACGCACAAAGTGAACAATCGCATCGCCGCCTATATGCTTGCCATCGATCGCGTCGCCTACACCATCCGCCAGCGCGGAATTTACGCCTAGGTTTTTGGGTGGCGCAGCGCTTCAGCGCTGCGGTCGGGAGATTATTTCAGATCGGCTTTAGCCGCCGAGGTATTTTGCAAAAGGAGCTTTATGAATTCTAAATTCAGACAACCGCTCGCGCGCATCCTGCCCTTACTCCTCGCCATCTGCTTGATGCAGATAACGTTCCCCGTCCGGTCTTTCGCGGCCGCTCCTGCCGCTTCCGCCGCAGCCGCCGATAAGCTCGACATCAACACCGCAACCGCTGACCAGCTAAAAGCTCTGCCCGGCATCGGTGACGCTTACTCGCAGAAAATCATCGCCGGCCGTCCTTACCGGACGAAACTGGATTTAGTCCACAAAAAAATTATTCCCCAAGCCACTTACGACAAGATCAAAGATCAGATCATCGCAAAACAACCAAAACCCAGCGCGATGGCTCCGGCCACGCCAAAGTAAGCTCGCCAAATTGAGTTGCGGCGGATGGTCTGCAGAACCATGCCGGGCGCATTCTGCCTCAGCAGTACCTTCTCCCGATTGCGTTCCGCTCCACCGTGGAGGATAATCGAATTGAGTTCCGGTACCCTTCCGGAAGCCTCCCGAGCCGCGCGGTGAACCTGCCCAATTCCATTACGCTGGTCCGCATCTGCAGCATTCCTCTGCTGATCTGGATCTTGTCTTCCAGCCACTTCAGCAGTGAACACGGCGCCAAAGAGTTGCTGGCCTCGGCCATATTTATCGCCGCCTCCATGACCGACGGCATTGACGGATATCTCGCCCGCAAGCGCGGCCAGATCACCACCATGGGCATCCTGCTCGATCCCATGGCCGACAAACTTCTCATCGCCGCCGCCTTCGTTACTCTCGTCCAGTTCAACCCGAGCCTGGTTCCTGCGTGGATCGCCGTCATCATCATNNGTCTCCGTGGTCGCCGTCATTCTCGACCATCGCTGGAAAGAGTGGCCGGTTTACGGCAACTTTATCTTCCCCGTGCACTGGATCGCCTATGCCGCCATCTGGTTCGTGGTCTGTGTCTCGCTGATTTCCGCCGTCGATTATTTCGCCGCATTCTGGTCGAAGATTGACCGGCAAGTCTCCAAGCGCCGCCGCCGCGCTTTCATTCTTAGCCGCCGCCGCCGCAAACCGCAACCGGCCCCCGATGCCGATGTCGCCCCCACTGCATAACTCGCCGCCGGTCGCTGCCTCCTCCCCAGTCTCCGCCGGGGAGTTTTCTCCGCAAGAGCGCACCCTGCTTCTGTGCCTGGCGCACGATTCCATTTCCTCCGCGTTGGACGGCCGCGCCATCGCTCTCGATCCTCCCACTCCTCATCTGGCTGAACCGCGCGGTGCCTTCACTTCGCTCTACCTGCGTGGCGAGTTGCGCGGTTGTGTCGGCTATGTTCTGCCTGCCTCTTCCGTCTACCGCGCGGTTGCGGAAACCGCCCGTGCCGCCGCCTTCGAAGACAACCGCTTCCCGCCCGTCACCAAAGACGAAGCTCCTCATCTCGAAATCGAGCTCAGCATCCTCTCGCCGCCGCAACCCATTCTCCCCGAATCTGTCGAAGTCGGACGCCACGGTCTACTCATCAGCCAACACGGACGCCGCGGCCTGCTGCTGCCCCAAGTCGCCATCGAGCACAAATGGGACCGCGCAATCTTCCTCGAACAAACCTGCCGCAAAGCCCATTTGCCCCCGGACGCCTGGCAAAAAGGGGCAACCCTCCAGGCCTTCAGCGCAGAAATCTTCAGCGACAAGACCCTCTGATCGCCGCGAGATCGCCGCACTTCCGCCCGAACCCGATGCACTACGCTCATCGATTCGTTCCGTCAACAGGTTACTCCGGTTACTCGCAAACCTCGGGCTGATCCCTCAAGTGTGGGCTCGTCCTGCCGATGAAAGTCTAGAGCCGCACATCGCCTCGGAGGTCGAATGTTTCCGTTCTTCGCAACTCCTTCACGCAGTCGCTCATATTCATTCCTGGTCCTAACAATTTTCTTAACTTTGCTTTCTCAAGACGTACCCGCCCGCGCCCAACCGCCAGCCGATCCTCCGAATCCTCTGTTCAGTCAACCGCAAGACCGGATCACCACCTTCGTTGACGATGAGCAACGCATCGTCCTGAGTGGCAACCGCCATCCCTCGGCCATCGCGCAATTCGACGCCGGCGCGGTCTCGCCTACCTATCGCATGGATCGCATGGTGCTCACCCTGCTGCCCGATGCCGCCCAGCAGGATGCGCTCGAACAGTTGCTCGACGCGCAACATAATCCCGACTCCCCTTACTTTCATCAGTGGCTCACTCCCGAACAATATGGCGAGCGCTTTGGCGTCTCCGAATCCGACGCGGCGCAAGTTACTGCATGGTTGCAGGCGCATGGTATGGAAGTGGCGGAGGTCACGGCTGGCCGTGGATCGGTTGTATTCAGCGGCTCGGCAGCGCAGGTAGAGTCGGCCTTTCACACCCAGATTCATACCTACAAGATTGGCAATGAAGTTCATCACGCCAACGCGAGCGATCCCGAAATCCCCGCGGCCTTCGCCGGAGTAGTCGGAGGAGTTGTCTCTCTGCACGATTTTCGCAGTGCCCCCATGAATAACGGAGCCCGCATTCCAGTCCCTGAATTCACCAGCGGCGGCTCCTACTATCTCGCCCCAGCGGATTTCGCCACCATCTATGACCTCACCCCGCTTTATCAGCAATCCATCAATGGCAGCGGACAGTCGGTCGCCATCGTTGCCCGCTCCAACATCAATCTTGCAGACGTGCGCCAGTTCCGCACCTCGTTCGGCCTGCCCGCGAACGATCCGCAGATCATCGTCAACGGCGCCGATCCGGGAATTTTCAGTTCGGGCGAAGAAACCGAAGCTGATCTCGATGTCGAGTGGTCTGGCGCGGTAGCTCGGAATGCTGCCATCAAATTCGTCGTCTCCAAGTCCACCAGTTCCAGTGACGGCGTCTATCTCTCCGCGCAGTACATCGTCAGCCACAATCTGGCGCCGGTGATGAGCATGAGCTTCAGTCTGTGCGAGGCTGCACTCGGCGCCTCGGGAAACAGCTTTATCAACAGCCTGTGGCAACAGGCGGCGGCGCAGGGCATCACCGTGTTTGTTTCGTCGGGAGATAGCGGGGCCGCGGGATGCGATTCCGCATCCGCTTCCCGCGCCACGCAAGGGCGCGCAGTCAACGGTCTCTGCTCTACGCCCTACAGTGTGTGTGTCGGTGGAACCGAGTTCAACGACACATCCCATCCATCTCTCTACTGGTCGCGGACCAACGCTTCGGGCACGCAGTCATCTGCAGTCAGTTACATTCCGGAGGTCGCATGGAATGAGAGCAGCGCAGGCGGCCTCTGGGCGACCGGCGGAGGCATGAGCATCATCTATGCCAAGCCCTCATGGCAAACCGGAAGCGGAGTGCCCGCCGACGGCAAGCGGGACGTACCTGATGTTTCCCTCACCAGTGCCGGGCACGACGGCTATCTGATCTACCAGAGCGGCGGCCTTTATGTTGTCGGGGGCACTTCAGCCTCCGCCCCGTCATTCGCTGGAGCAATGGCGCTTGTGGTGCAGAACTC
>PKVZ01000214.1:4645-6811 GCA_003131635.1 Acidobacteriaceae bacterium | reverse complement strand
TTGGTTTTAGTCAGCCACTGGAGTGACGCCACGGCCACGCCCGCATTTCACGCGGCCGCTTCTGCCAGTTCGCTCACGGTTAAGGACGGATCGAACAGTAGCATCACGCTGACGGTCACGGTCAGCGGAGGCTTCAATGCGCCCGTCGCCTTTTCCGTCGCCGGATTGCCCAGCGCAATCTCAGCCACATTCACGCACCCCAGCTTAGCCGCTCCTGGATCAGGCACCAGCGTTCTCAAACTTAGCGCGGCCAGCGGCGCGAAGGCCGGAACTTATTCCGCCACCGTGTCGGCAACCAGCGGAACCTCGAAGCAACAAATACCGCTGTCGGTTACGTGTACCAGCGCAGCCGCTCGCGCAAGCGAAGACGCCCCAGGGCCTCGCGGACATTTTTAAGCGGTAACGGGCGCTTGCATCGCGGAAACCACGGCTTCCAGATGAGATAGAGTTTCCTCGACCGTAAGCGAGTACATCTCGCGGCCCAACCCTTCGCCGGCCGCGAGTGCGGCTTGCAGATAATGACCGGCGATTTCAACGGCCAAAGAATCCGTGATCGCCCTGCCCGTGCGCTTCTTGTATTCCACCCACGCAGGGTGGGGCAGCGCCACCCACACCGTTTTTCCGTCGACCAGAAATTTTATATCGACGGCATCGGCGTGNNAAATCTCCAAACATAGAAAAACTATAGCGGACGCTGGCGGCGCAGGCAAATGGCTCGCTCGAAACTGTGGTATCTCACCTTTAGAAGTAGAAGATGTTATGTGGGGACAGCCGCCCTCGGCTGTCCGGACGAGCGAAGCTCGACGGCTTCTTCGTCACAGTTAGGAACGTTTCCAAACCCCAACTGAAATGCTACCCGCCCGCAATCGCACCAATGATAAGAAGCGGCTCTGCTCCCGACGCGACAGCGTCGGGGAGCAGAGCATCCGGAAGCTCGTGAGATAAATCCTCCTCGCAAGCGAAGAAGCGCAAAAATGCCCGGCGCTCCTGCGTGACCTGATCGCGAATGGTACCGCGCAGCATCGGATAGCGGGCCTCCAGCGCGTCGAGCACCGAGCGCTGCGTAACTTGCCCCTCGATTTCGAGCGTCACTTCAGTACCGACGTGGGCTAGCGTTCGCAGATGCTGTGGGAGGATGACACGGATCATGGTGATTTGGCTTGTCCTCCCCGTCACTGCACGGGAAGAGTTGTCCGGAATCCAGATTCCAGGAGAGGCAACGCGTGGTAAAGGAACGCATGCGCCTGAGCGAAGGGATCGATGAAGGCAAGCGGGCGACGGTCTGTCTCGGCTTGTATGTAGGGGACGACAATCGCGCCTGCGGCAATCACAGACGCATCGCTTGGAAGCTCCTCCCAGCCGACTTCCAGCTTCCTAGCGTGAATGATCCGATTCAAAGAATCCCATAGATCCCCCGCTACCTCTCCTTCAGTTTTCGGAACCCACCGCCATCGGGGCTGCTCGAGCTTTATGCCAGTTCTTCCCGATATGCTTTCCAGGGCGCGCCGAGCATTGAGTGAGAAGTTGCTGATAGATTCGATCAGAAGAACGGTTGCCTCCTGTTGTATAACCCCATGGTCCAATGGGTATTGGGCGCTCGCCAAGGCCCATACAATTACAGCCTGTTCCTTTGCTCGGCTCGTCGAGTGACGCACGATACTCTCGCTGCTTACCTCTTCCATCGGAGTGCCTCGCTTTTGGCTCAGTTTATCCGATTTCAGATACCGCCGGCGGATCACCCCAGCGTCTGCACCTCAACACTCAGCACCCCCGGCAAATCCCGAACAATCGCAGACCAGCTGTCTCCAGCATCCGCCGAGGCGTAGACCTGCCCACCGCTGGTTCCAAAATAAATCCCGCACTCATCCAGCGAATCGACAGCCATGGCATCCCGTAGCACGTTGACNNTTGATCGGCACCACGTAAATCGTCTCCGGCTCGTGCGCATGCACGTCGATCACGAATCCAAAGTCAGTAGGCAGGTTACCGCTGATTTTTTGCCAGGAATCGCCCGCATCGTCGCTGCGCATGACGTCCCAGTGCTTTTGCATGAATAGAACACCCGGACGCGACGGGTTCATCGCGATGTGGTGAACGCAGTGGCCGACCTCCGCATTGGGGTCCGGGATATATTGCGAGCGCAGTCCGCGATTGATCGGTTTCCAA
>PKVZ01000214.1:2523-4631 GCA_003131635.1 Acidobacteriaceae bacterium | reverse complement strand
CCGCGCAGGCCGGGGAGCTCCTTCCAGTTCTCCCCGCCGTCCGTCGAGCGAAAAATGGCGGCGTCTTCCACCCCGGCGTAAACCGTATCGGGATCGTTGAGCGATGGCTCCAGATGCCACACCCGCTTGAACTCCCACGGATGCTGCGTCCCGTCGTAAAACTGATGTGTGGTCAGTGGCTTGCCGGTTTCGGCAGACGCATCGTAGACGAACTTGTTGCTCGCGGCCTTCGGAGGCCCTGGCGCTGGCGGTTCTCCCGGCGGTGTTCCCGGCTGGTGCCACGTCTTTCCGCCATCGTCGGAGCGCTGTATGATCTGCCCGAACCATCCGCTGGTTTGCGACGCATACAGGCGATCCGGATCCGCCGGCGATCCCTTCACGTGATACATCTCCCAGCCCGCGAAGTGCGGACCGCTGACCTCCCATTTGTCGCGCTTGCCGTCCGCCGTCAGAACGAATGCGCCCTTGCGTGTGCCTACCAGTACTCGTACGTTGCTCATTACGCCTCCCGTGGGTTTTCTTTGTCATGCTCTCTGGTAGCCAAGCAGAACGACGCCCGAACCAAAGACCTTCGTCGTTATAAGTTTCAGCCGGATTCTTTCCGTTATGCCATGGAACAGGGGTTTGCCGCCGCCAAGGAGAACGGGATTTAGGATAACCCGGTATTCGTCGATCAGCCCCAATGGCAAAAGGAACGATGCGAGTTGGGCGCTGCCCAGGATTACGATATCCTTGCCCGGCTGTTGCTTCAGCTTCGAGACTTCTTCCCGAATGTTGCTGCTAACCAGTCTGGAATTATTCCAGGTGACTTTTTTCAGAGTCTTGGAGAAAACAATCTTGCGCAGGTTGTTCATTTTGTCGGCGATTTCATCCGAAGGAGCGGTCGGCCAGTAGGCTGCCATAACTTCGTAAGTGGCCGCGCCGAACAGCAGGGTATCGGCCTTGCGCAGCATGTCTTTGGCGTATGCATGAAACTCTTCGTCCACGACATGCCAATCCAATTCCTTGTTTGGTCCCTCGAAGAAGCCATCCACTGATGCAAGATTTGAAACGATTACTTTGCGCATTCTTATTCCCCAAGGGTTAGACGGTCCGTCTTAACATTGGCATTGTTGAAATTAGACGTCAGTGTGCGTCCGCAGTTTCATTCGTTCCATCCGACCACTTGCTGACCTGAACCATAAACACCGTCAGTCGGTCCTGAGGGTCCTCAGATGCCAGCATCGGTGAGCCCGGCAGATTTGCGCCCCAGGTTACAGCGTCGGTTTGCGGAACGAAAAACATTAGGTGGGGATGCCAATGCCCGGCGCGATCGTTTAGGTACCCTTGCTTTGACAGCATATAGCACATCGCGCCCGGTTCCAGAGTGGGCAATTCCTTCTTGTCGAGGCCGTCTTTTATACTTTCGAACATTTCAGCTTTGGATCGCCCTGCCAACACTAACTCGGTCTTCTTGATGGTGAGTGGAAGGTAGGATCGTGCGGCTGGCGGGTTGAGGCAGAGGGGGCCACGCAGCTTGGGATTCCAAAAATCCGGTTCGTCGATTCCCGCGGTCCACGATCGTTCTACCACGCACACGAAACCGTTCTTGCCTTTGACCGCGGTTTCGTAACCATGCCGTCCGAGTATCATGACCTCGGCATCGCGTGAAATGGACTCCGGAGCCGCGCTCCGCGCCATGGCGATCTCGGCCTCACGAGCCATCATGTATTGCTCAAGCGCAGCCATGCTCGGATAGGGATTTTTTTGGTCCTGGGTTTGCGCCTGCCGCGCCGCGCCCAGCACGATAGCGAGTGCGAACGTTGCCAATGCGATTGTCTGAGCCATCTTTCCCTTCATTGATTGCTCCTGAACTCCAGCGTTTTAGATGGAAACCGACCTGAGCCGCTTACAGATCGGCCGTCGATTCGCCTGCTAGGTCGAATGTATACCAATATTACTTGTAAATTGCAAGTGATATTGCTAAATTAAACCATGCCCAAAAAGCCCGGGCCAAAGCGCCGGTCCGAGTGTCCCCTGAACGCTTCCGTCGAAATGTTGGGCGACCGCTGGTCCCTGCTTATCATTCGCGACATGATGCTCAAGGGAGCGTGCACTTACAAAACATT
>PKVZ01000214.1:2023-2465 GCA_003131635.1 Acidobacteriaceae bacterium | reverse complement strand
GGCGTGCGGCAACGCTGGGCGCAGCGCAACACACGCCGAAGCAACGCACGCCGAGCCTGATTTCACCGCCCCCGCGGGCGCCTTTCATGCGACAGCATCTGACGTACTGCTTCGCCCTCGACATGAATGTCAAATCGAGTCAGCATTTCGCGTCGCCCCCCAGATGACCGCTTCGGGTAACATGATCAAGTGTCGAAGCGCCTTTCTCCGGAACCCAAACTTAATATTCTTCCCTCCCAGCACCTGAGCGGAATACCCTGGCTCATTCACGGATTTTCCACCCGCGTGGGCGGATTCTCGCGCCTATACGGGAAGAATGCACTCAACCTCGGATTCACCCAAGACGACTCCAAAGCCACAGTCGAGCGTAACCGGGCAGCGTTTCTAAGTAAACTTGGCGCGCAGGACCAGTCGGGTAGAAGCTCCCGCCTTTGGCCGCTGG
>PKVZ01000214.1:0-1883 GCA_003131635.1 Acidobacteriaceae bacterium | reverse complement strand
CCCGGCATTCACGGCTGCTGTTACGAAGTGGGCCAGGAAGTCCGAGACCAGTTTGACTCTCAGTTCGCCTATGCGGCCAAGTTGTTCCGTGTGGTCGAAGAGGTCGATCCCGTGCGTGAAAAATATCCCATGTTATTTCTCACCGCACGCGCCCCGGGCCATAGCGATTTGCCAAAGAAAATATTCCTCGACCTGGTGGAAGCGAATCGTCAACAACTGCTGACGGTTGGAGTTCCGGCGAAGAGCATCGAAGCCTCCCCTTTGTGCACCAATTGCCGAACCGACCTGCTGTTTTCCTATCGCGCCGAGAAGGGCAAAACTGGACGGATGATGGGCGTGGTGGGGATACGAGCCTGACGCGGAAAAAGTCAGAAGTCAAAATGCAGAAGTAAGGCGAATTCGCTTTTACTTCTGCATTCTAAATTCTGACTTTTGACTTCTGACTTCTGACTTTCTAAACCGTTGGCGGCCCCGCGGCTGGCGGCGGAGGCGACGCCGCCGGCTCGCCGATCCCCTCGTTTACCAAGTCCTTTAACTCCTTGCTGGGCTTGAAGAAAGGAATCTTCTTGGCCGGCACCTCAACTTTTTCGCCGGTCTTTGGATTACGTCCCGTGCGAGGCTTGCGCTGGCGCGTGCGGAAGCTGCCAAAGCCGCGTATCTCGATCTTGTCGCCCGCGCGCAGAGAACGCACCACGCTGTCAAAGATCGTTTCCACGATCACTTCGCTGTCTTTGCGCGTAAGTTCCGCTAAACGCGAGACTTCATCGATCAGGTCGGCTTTCGTCATAATGGCTCTTCGCTCCTGGCAACCTCCATAACCTTCTCAAATTTCAGGGGTTGTGCGCAAGTCACGGCTTTGGGCCCGCGCTCTCGCTGGACGTCAGGTCAGATTCAAAATAATAAGTTTGTGCCGTCGAGACTCTCCCAAGACCCAGACCCGAGACCTAACACCCAAGACCTAACACCTGTCTTTTTCACTTCCACAAATAATAAAACCCCACATGCTGCTCCATCATCTTGGTCACGTCCGGCAGATACTGCGAAACGTCGCCCATCAATAAATCCAGCAGCGTCCTGCGGTCTTTCTCCGGATGCACCAGGGTCGGCTCGCCCGAGATCCCCACCGACTTCGCCGTGTCCTTAACGACGGCCTCGAAGTCGCCGACATTATCGATCAGCTTCATGGAGAGCGCCTGTTCGCCAGTCCACACTTTGCCGTTGGCGATTGATTTCACATCGTCGAACTTCATACCACGGCCCTCGGCCACCGCCTGCACGAACTGCCCGAACATATTGTCGATCAGCGACTGCATGTAGGCTTGCTCCGCCGGAGTCAGATCCCGCGCCGGATCGCCCGTGTCCTTAAACTCGCCCGTCTTGAACACGACGCTTTTGAGCTTGGCCCATTTCATCAGTTCGCCGTAGTTCACCCACTCGGCGATCACCCCGATCGAACCTACGACGCTGCCGTTGTCGGCATAAATTTTGTTCGACCCCGATGCGATGTAATAGGCCCCGCTCGCTCCCACGGTTTCAATCGACACCACAATCTTCTTCTTTTTCTCCTCGCGGATTCGTTTGACCTCGCGGTAAATCTCCTCCGACGCGGCCACTCCGCCCCCGGGCGAATTCACGTGCAGAATAATGGCCTTGATGGAAGAGTCGTCGGCAAANNACCACGCCAATGCGGTCGCCGAAGCCTCCGAATGAAGCCTCATTGCTGCCCGCGTGCAGCGTCAGATAAACCAGCGAGAATACCGCCAGCACGAAGAGGAAGAATGCTCCTCCGCCAATCAGAATCCAGAGCAAGGTTCGCGAACGTGGTTCAGACATGAGGAAAGTTTAGCACCGGAGCTAGAGTGTGAGCACTTTCAGCGCTCCGC
>PKVZ01000156.1 GCA_003131635.1 Acidobacteriaceae bacterium | reverse complement strand
AAAAGGTTACTTGCGCCCGCCCGGGTTGTGAATTACACTTCCGTGCCATGCCGGTAGCACTAGAGTCCTAAGAGTTTCCCGGTGCGGCGGATGGCGCTCTTCGACGGTCAGACAGCGTTGTTGGATGGCAGGTTCATGGAGAGCGGAAACGCAAGAGGAAAGCATTAGTATGCACCGATTTGCAGCTTCAGCTTGGCAGAGATATGGGAAAGTAGCGATAAACTGCTGCGAATCAATGGCTTGACAATATTCCCAGTTTGGCACCCTGGATGCACATATAGAGGGTGTGGATTTTTGCTTTGCGGAGGGCTTTAGAAACTCCGCTTGACCACTTAGGGTTCTCACAGGTTCAGGAGGAAGACTGCTATGAAGCGGATATTTTTGATAGCTCTACTTGCGATGGCACTGCCGTTGGCGGCGTTCGCCAGCAGTTCAGTGGACTTCACCAACAGCGGCGGCATTCTTTCGGGGAGTGCTGACGGGATGAGCCTTACCGGATCTGAGCTGATCGCCATCAACGGCTTGGGCGGCTACGGGCTGATCACTGGCGCCTTGGGAGGCGTAAGCTTCTCGACCGGCTCGCTGATCTCCGGTGGAAGTCTGCAGATGGGCGGCAGCTTCAATGGCGGCGCGGGTACCAGTTTTGTTATCACGGGCAACGGTAGCCAGGCCGGCGTTCCAACCGGCACGATTTTCAACGGATCGTTTACTGGGCCGGTTACCTGGACACTGATCACGCTGGCCAACGGAACCCACAACTACACCCTGACGGGAAGCCTGACCGGCACCTGGTACACGGGGATAACGGTGGAAGGCGCAACCGTGCAGTTGACGATTAACACGGGGAAGGGCTACTTCAACGGAACCACAAACATTTCCAGCGGCGATACCAACATCGTAGTACCGGAACCGGGCACGCTCGGTTTGCTGGGAACTGGGTTAATTGGTCTTGCCGGAACTCTGCGCCGCAAGCTAAGAGTTTGAAGCAATTCGAATCCGCCTCACGAAAGCCTCGCACTATGCGGGGCTTTTGCTTTGCTCGTTTTCTGTTTGCCCTTTGGGTTACAAACCGGATTCCCAATGCAAGCCTGGGGAAGTTGGGTTGTATCATATAGGCGGGATGGCATTTCCTAATAAAGTTTGTGCTGTCTGCTCGGAAGAGTTCGAGCTGAAGCCGGGTAAACCGGGCTTTGCCAACCGGTGTCCAGCTTGCAGCGAGCCGGAAAATGCTGACTCCAAAATGAAGCGTGGCGGGGACGCCGATGAGCGCAAAACTACGAAGGAAGCGAACGAAGCGCGCCGGGAGGCGATGCGCAATTTACTCTATCGCAAGGATAGTTAGGGACGAGTGCTNNTGAACGAAAACTCCGGAAACCACAACAGAGACAAATCCCAAGAACGACCAGAGCACATCTTGCTGCATAAATCCGAGCCCAAATACAAGGATGCTCAGAAGACTCATCACGGTCGTGAGAAAGGCTCTCAGTTTCATACCGCGATCTCGGATGGACGCGCGACCCGCGAGGACGGCCGGCGAGCCATGGGAGAATGCTCCTTCCCTTGAGAACATCCTGGAACCGGAACATCATATAGTATGCGCGCGTGCGTAGGTTGTCCGTAACCCCGGTCAACGCATGCGATGCGCACTGCTGGTTTTGTCCCCCGTCCGATAAACTGACTGCATGGTGATCGGCAGAGACCCAACCCTACCGGGCGTGGAGGCGATGAGAATGCGCTCCTTGTATGTGATCGCCGCAGCCGGAAACGATCGGTAAAGGGGCATTTCGTCAACCCACGCTAACGCCAAACGCAGCCTCGCGTTCCTAAACATCGGAATCAAACCGGACCACCGCCAAGATTTGCGTTCGGAGCTCGTGAGCAATCCTGATGAGGTTTGCCTACCAGGATATGTGCTGCAATTGCCAGTCTCAAAAGAAAACCTTTGACGGCTAGTGTCGCATCTATTGTCCGGCTCTCGATGTAAACGACCAGTCCGCATATCGTTGCTGCACTCTTCTATGAAATTGGGGGTTCTGATGCGAACCTGCTGCGCGCTATTGAGTTTCGTTTTACTTGCCATCAGTATGAATGCCTTAGATGAGGCCAAAACAAGGCTGTCTCAACCGGGCGGAACTTTCTGGTCGGAATTGGCGATTCTGGGAAGTGGAAAAGACTTCAACGAAGATGACTTCGGAGTCACAGTCGCAATTAGCGAAGACCAGAAAACAGTGGTGGTCGGGGCTCCGGGCTGGGAGAGCGGAGGTGTTGTAGGTGCAGCGTACGTATTCGTCGAGCCGCCAGGAGGATGGACGTCGACCACAAGTTATACGGCGAAACTGACGAGTGGCACGCAGAATAAACTTGACTCTTTTGGAGGCACCGTCGCCATTAGTGGGGACGTCATCATCGTCGGTGCACCAAACGTTTTGCATCACGGCTCGCCGGACGGTTCTGCCTACATTTTCATCAAACCAGTGTCGGGGTGGAAAACAACCTCTCAGTTCGCTGCGGAGTTGACCGGCCCGGAGGGCCAAGGAGTACAAGGCACTTTCGCTGGGTCCGTCGCAATCGATGGGAAAACCATCGTAGTCGGAGGCGCAGAGGACAGCGCCGAGGATGGGCTCGCTTTCGTTTTTGGTGAGCCGAGCAATGGCTGGGTAAGTATGCGTCCTACCGGTGAATTGAAGGCATCTGACGGTTTCCCCGGCGATCAGTTCGGAACTTCTGTGGCCACGAACGGCAAGACCATCGCGGTTGGGGCGATACAGGACGATGGGGGCGGCGGACCCGGGCCGGGCGAGGCTTATGTTTTTGTGGAACCGGAGGATGGTTGGATTAGCGGGATGGAAACTGCGAGGTTGTTGGCGTCCGATGGAAAAACCTTTGATTGGTTTGGAATTTCAGCCTCAGTGATGGGGAAGACCGTCGTAATCGGGGCGTGGGAATCGGGTGTTGGGCCAGGCGCTGCTTACGTATTCGTACGACCAACGGGTGGGTGGCGCGATACAACGGAAACGGCTGAACTCACTGCATCCGACGGCGAACTGAATGACGAATTCGGAACCAGTGTGGCCGTTTGGGGCGACACGGTTTTCGCTGGCGCTCCGACTCGCTCGGTTGCATACGAGTTCCTTAAACCGGAGGATGGTTGGAAGACTACGTCCCATTTCGACGGGGAGTTGCGTCAAACGGGCACGGCGCTGGTTGGGGGAAGCCTCGCCTTACGCGGCAATACGCTCGTGATCGGTGGTGTAGCTGGCGACCATGATTCTTCCCCAGGGGCAGCTTTCGTGCTCGGACGGTGAGTACTATTTGACTGGCACGCTTGCACATTCAAGGCCTGCGGTCCCTTCCGCGTTAGTGGCCCGGACTCCTCGATTCGGCGTTGTCGAAAATCCCCATCTCATTCGTTAGGCAAGTTTCATGTCTGGAAAGGTCCTCAATTACCGCAGTAACCGGGTGCGGGGGATTACCGTTGACGGTGGCGGGGGTGCGTCTCTACATTCGCCACAGGGGGTCGTATGAAAGATATCCATGAGGTGTTGCGGCAGAAGCAGACCAGGTACGCGCAACTGGGCAAGCAGATCGAGATGCTCCAGCAGGCGGCGGAGAAACTCCGTGAAGTGGCTCCCTTGCTCGCAGAAAATGACGACGAAGACAACGCGGTGTTGATGGAAGTGGACGAGGCTTTGCCCGGCGCCGACGCTATGGCGGCCAAGGCAGGTGCGGCCGGTGCGACCGGGGCAGCGGCCAAGGCAGCTCGACCCACGGCGCCACGTTGGCCATAATCGGCGGCCATAATCTCGCCGAGGTTCGGCGGGGATTCGGATATGACTCTTCTTGCATTGTTGATTTCGAGTGACGATTCCGCTTGCGAGATCCTGGGCCGGGTGTTGCCGGCCTCGGGGATCGCGGTGGAGCGTTTCAGCGATGTGGCGACGGCGATCGATCGTCTTCGGCAACAAAAATTCGACGCGCTGGTTCTCGATTTCGAAAACGTGCAGGCGGCCGCGGAAGCGATTGAGGAAGGCCGCAGGCTGAATTCGGGCAACGCGCCGGTAACGGTGGCACTGGTTGCCGACCGCGCCAATGTGCGCGGCATTCTGAGCGGCGGGGCGCACTTCGTGCTGCATAAGCCGCTTTCCGAAGAGAACGCGAAAGCCGGGCTGCGGGCGGTGACTGCCCTGCTGAATCGCGAACGGCGACGCGCCTATCGCGTGCCAGTGCAGGCTCCGGTGGAACTCACCTTGCCGGATTCCCGCATAGTGGAGGGCATCCTTCTGGATCTGAGCGAGACTGGGATGGATGTGCTGACGGCCGAAGCGCAGGTCCCAGCGGCGCTGCTGAAATTCCGCTTCGTACTGCCCGATGGATCGCTGGAAATAGAGGCTCATGGGCAGGTGGCATGGGCCAAGACGAACGGGCAAACCGGGGTACACTTCCTGGATTTGGATGAAGCGGTGAAAGCTCAGCTGCAAGTGTGGTTAACCGCTGCGGCGGCGGCGCACCGGGCGGGGGCGGATGAAGTCGTCCCGCACTGCAAGCTCACCGATTTAAGTTTGGGCGGATGCTACGTGGAAACCGATTCGCCTTTTCCGGAACACTCCCTGGTCGACCTTTGCCTGAAGACCGACGAGATGGCGGTGCACACGGAAGGCATGGTGCGAGTGGCGCATCCGGGTTACGGTATGGGCGTGGAATTTCCGTCGCGCACGCCGGAACAGCGGGCGCAGGTGGGAAATCTGATCAGCTTTCTGCGCGGGTGTCCGGAGTCGATGCTGGAGATGAGCGTGTCTCCGCGAGCGTTGACGGCGGACGTGACACAGTTTGAATCCGCGCCGGATGCCGGGAACGAAACTTCGGAAGATGAAGAGTTGCAAGATCCTTTGCTCGAATTGCTGCGGCAGGCTTCTGCCATGCAAGAGGACGAATTTCTCGAGGAGCTGCGGCGGCAGCGGAGCGGCGAAACGGTCGCCACGTAGTTCCATTCTCAGTCTTTCCTTCAATCGACAAGAGAGGGGCGCCCGCAGGAGTAAATTGCCGAGATAAAGATGGGCCAGCCCCTGTTCGCCCTCAAACCCATCACTCCTGTTCGGATTTCGTAACAGGAATAATTTTCTTTTCCCATCTTGCGGCGGCAGGTGTAGCCTCGCCCCCTCGGTGCCTTCGCCCCGAAAACATCACTGAGGAGGGATTCGATGAGGAAAGCGCTGCTTGTTATAGCGATGGTCGCAACCGTCGCCGCTCTGACGACATTATCCCGCGCACAGCTCCTGACGGGTACCGTCAGCACCGTAGGAGGCTCGTCCAGCTGTCCTGTCTACAACAGCCAGAACCAGCCGACGGGCTGGATTCCTGGCACTATCTGCCAGAACGCGACGATCACTGGCTGCTCCGGCGCCGACGACATCAACTTCACGTTTGGCTATGAGCCGCAGACACAGGGCTCATACAAGGGGACCGTTCTGTTTTTCAGCAGTGCCGGCGGGGAGTCGCCCGGCGACGATGATCTCCAACCCTTAACCTTCGGGCCCTACTACCTTCAGAACGGGTATGAAATCGTGCAAGTCGCGTGGACCGAGGGGCCGTGGGAGTCGACTGATGGGGCGGCGGGAACCAACATTCTGGCGGCAGCGTGCCGTCCGGCGACTTTCATCAACTGGGCCTACAGCAATCCTCTACTATTCCAAGGAACCGCACAGAACAGGGCGGGCTACTGCGCTCAGGGCGCAAGCGCGGGGTCGGCTCAGATTGCTTATTCACTTGCGTGGTACGGCTCCGGCACCTATCTTGATAAGGTTGAGCTTCTCTCCGGCCCCGTGCTCAGTGATCTTGAGCAGGGCTGCGAGGTAAACCAGAACGGCCAAGGGGCGCCTCCCATTACCGTCTGCCCCACGACCGAAACCGCTTGTCACCTCGGCGGCACCCAGCCGTGGTCCATAACGCCAGAGTATATCGATGGCTACGCGGGGGGCCCAAGATTGTGGACGGGAGACTCCAACTGCGCCGGACACACCCCTACCAACCAAACTGAGGACACGGCTTGGTTCAACCAGAGCATCGACGCCTTGGCACCGGGTAACTCCGTCAACAATTTGCTCAACACAGACATTACCGCTTGGATTTGCGCCAGCGTGGCCAGCGGAACTGGGTCGATGAATAACTCCAGTTCACAGGGCCAATTGTTCTATACGTTCATTGGGCAGGGAAGCAATGGTCCGCTCGACATCTTCCCCGTGACCAACTGCTTCGATTCGGAGGGTGTAACTGGTACCAACAGTCAGGTACCATTCCTCGGGAATGAAAATGGCCTCACCGCCATTGAGAACGACATGCTGCAAGGAACGTCCGAGACGGGCAGCACTAAGTGTGCGCTAAGCCAGGGCCACGAGTGACGCTCCGCTTGACGCGGGAGCAGTCCACGTGGCTGCCCCCGCGCCCGTGATCCCATGATTGACGGATCGCGCCCCGACGAAAATCTCGTTGTGGCGGCCAATGCGGGGGGAAAGTGTGGTACACTGTGCGCCGATGTCCCCCCCAGCGTCCCCCGCGCCTGGCGAAGACGAAACATGAACGCCCCGGAGGATGGGTATGCCCAGTTGGCGCGCTTCAGCCCGCATTGCGGCAGCTGCCGCGCTCTGCGTAATAGGCCCACTCGCGGCAGCGCAGTTCGAAACCCGCTCGGCCACGACGCTGACGCATCCGGCATGTGACGTGGCCGCGGCAGACTTCAACAAGGACGGCAAGCAGGATCTCGCGATTGCCCTGGACAGTCAGTCGATCGCTGTTACATTAGGGAACGGCGACGGAACCTTTCAAAAACCCACGGTGTACCAGGCGGGGAGCAGCGTTGAATGGCTCGCCACGGGCGTGCTTACGTCCAGTGGGAACGCCGACATTGTCGTCGCGGACGGGAGCGCCAACGCCTTGAGCATCTTCCTCGGAAATGGGGACGGTACTTTCCAGCCTCCTACTCTTATCCGCACGCCCCAGGATCCCGGCTTCGTGATAATCGGCGATTTTAACGGCGACCATATCCCGGATTTGGCGGTGGCGGACTCGTCCTTCATTTCTCCGTATATCACGATCCTCCTGGGAAACGGAGACGGTACGTTTGGCACGCCTATCAACATCAAACCCCCTTACTTGGCCTATGCTTTCGCCGCCGGAGATTTCGACCACAGCGGGACGCTAGACCTTGCCGTAAATGCGTATAAGGACGCGACCAGCTACCTGGAGATCCTACTGGGAAAAGGCAATGGAACATTCACACAGGGCGAGGAATTCACATTTGACGCCCCGGTCGGCATTCCTGCCGTTGCTGATTTTCGCGGCAATGGCGAGCTCGATATCGCGGTGCCGGAAGGAGGGGCCGTACAGGTTCTACTTGGAAACGGAAACGGCACGTTTGCGGCCCCGGTAACATACACTACTACCCCCATATTCACGGGTACGGTGGTCCTGGCAGACTTTAACGGAGACGGCAGGCAGGACATCCTCGCCGTCGGTGCGATCCCCGGAGGGATCCGTTCGGGCGGGGTGAGCCTGCTGCTCGGCAACGGCGACGGCACCTTCCAAGCCCCTATTTTCTTCCCCGCCACTACCCAAGCCTGCTACGCCGCCATCGCCGATTTCAACGGCGACAGCAAACCTGATCTCGCCATCACCGATGACGGTACGACGCCGCAATTCGTCACTCTGCTTAACACCGGCGTAGCTACCTTCTCGCCCACCACTCCTATCGCCTTCCCGGATCAGTTCATAGGAACCACCAGCGCACCGCATTCCGTTTCGTTGACGAACGACGGGACAACCTCGCTGTCCATTTCCTCGATTACCGCGACGAACCCGTACGGCGTTACTTCAACCTGCGGCAAAGACGTCGCTCCTGGCGCAAGCTGCGACCTCAACCTCACCTTCTCGCCCGCGACCCAGGGAACCTTCGCCGGAACCATTTCGATTACCGATAGCGCTTCCACCAAGCCCCAGGTCATCGAGGTTTCCGGGTCGGGAACGATCGTCACGCTCACGCCCGCCAGCCTGACGTTCGGCCCGCAGCAGTTGGGCACAGCCAGCCCGCCGCAGCATATTCAACTCACCAATACGGGAACCATTCCGATGACGGTGAACAAGGTATCAGTGCATGGCGACAACTGGACCAGTTTCGATGCGACCGACAATTGCCCATCATCGCTAGACGCGGGAGCAAGCTGCACCATTACGGTAGAGTACAAACCCGTCCTCGGCTCCGGCGCGCAGACCGCAAATGTGTATGTAACCGACAGCGGCGGCGGCAGCCCGCAAATCGCGACTCTCTCTGGCACAGCGACGAAATAGTCCTCCGGCACGACAGCGCNNGGTTGCCGCCTGGTATTCTCCTCGACACTTCCCTTCCCATTGAATTATGGTTCATGCTCGGCGCATAGAAAACCCTCATGCCCATTGTCGAGTACGATCCGAAGCTATTCGCGGATGTCAGTGAAATGGTTTCGCAAATCCCCGGGCCGATGAATCTGGCTCACCGTCCTTTCGTGGACTACTACTACGCCACGCGCGAGTCGTGCAAACTTTATCTGTATTATTCGGACTCCGGAAAAGTGATTGGAGCACTGGGGCGGGAACTGGTCCGGTTCGAATACAACTCTCGCGAAGTCACGCTGCGAATCGGTTCCAACTGGTATTCGCTGCAGCCTGGAGTGGGAGGAAAGCTTTCTCAGCACTCCCTGCAATCGAACCCGGGCAGCACCGCGCTGATGTTTTCCGGGAGCAAGGACACGCTCGCCATCCTCCATCACCGCAAGTGGATTTTTATGCCGGGGATACGAGGCTACTTCCTGAACAACCCGTACAACGTGTATGCCGGCGAAGCGCGTTGGCGGACGACCGCCAAGGCAGTGGCGCGGCGCGTGGCACGAAGGAGAATCTCAAGTTTCGCGGGGCATATTCCCGCGCATGTTTCCGCTGAGGTCACAGTGCGCGAGGAGTTTTCGTTTGAGACGGACCTGCTCCCGAAGCGCTCGCCGTTTCGGTTCCGAATGGCGCCGGACGCCGAATATTTGAGCTGGCGCTATAACCTTGCGCTTCCCTTCCTCCGCTACCGCTTGTTTCGCATCCTGTGCCGTGGGGCGAAGACCGGATACGTCATCCTTAGTGATTCGCCGGAGAAAATAATCGTCGCTCAATGTGACGGAGAGGACGCCCGGGCTCTTGCCTACGGCATATTGCTGAGCATTCTCGAGGTAGGCGCCAAGGATGAGGAGCCGCGCACGGTTTTCCTGGCCGTCAGCCACCAGGAAATGAGAACGATCTTCGACGAGTTCGGCTTTCGGGAACAGAGGGGCGAAGATCTGCCGTTCGCTTTTCGCACGCAGCCGCCGCAAGTGGAGACCGGGTTGGGCACATCGGATTGGCTGGTGAATTTTGATTGGGGCGACAACGGATTGCGGCCACCGTTTCGCGACAGTTCAGCCAAGCGGTGATGCGGACAACTTTCCGGATGGTTCGCTCTGCATGGATTTGCGATAAGCCGGAGAGCGCTAGAGATGAGCTTCGCGAGAGAGGATATTGTCGAGTCATTCGTGCGCCGCACTCCCGTTGTGCGAAGATGTACAGCAACTTGAGATGGCGTCTCCGCGCGGAGGCTGGTAAGCGAAACTGGCGACAATTGGAAAATCCGGGCAGGCTGGCGGTTCACTGGCGAGCGGGACGGCGGCCACCGAGCGGGGCAAGAGTCTGAGGTGGGCGCCGCTTTTGTCGATTGCCGTGGCAGCCTTCGCGGTGGAAGTTCCCTTCTTTTTTCTCGGAACGCCCTCCGGGCACGATTTGGAGTTTCATTTGTATTCGTGGCTGGACGTTCTGGGGCAATGGAAGCAAGGGATCGCTTATCCGCGGTGGGCGGCGCTGGCGCACTTTGCTTATGGCGAGCCGCGGTTTATCTTTTATCCGCCAGCGTCGTGGACTCTGGGAGCCCTGCTGAGCGCGATCTTTCCCTGGGTTGTAGTTTCTGAAATCTACATTTGGCTGGCGCTGCTGGCGGCGGGCGTGTCGATGTTTCTGCTGGCGCGGCAATGGCTTGATCGCCGCGACGCCACTTTTGCCGCCGTGCTGTACGCGGTGAATCCNNTGTTGCGCAGGGACGAAAAACGCGGGACCGTCCTGCTGGCGCTGCTTCTTGCGGGATCATGGCTGGTGAATGCGCCAGCGGCGGTGATGCTGCACTATTCGATGGCGTTGCTGATTGTGGTGATCGCGTGGCAGCGAAAATCCGGCCGCATTTTGCTGACCGGTTCGATTGCGGTTGCGCTGGGCGCGGCGCTGGCCGCGTTTTATTTGTTTCCGGCGATTTATGAACAGAAGTGGGTGAACATTGCCGAGGTCGTTGGTGCGGGCTTGCGTCCGGGGGATAGTTTTTTGTTTGCCCGCACCACGGACGCAGATCACGATATCTTCAACCACCTCGTTTCCTGGGTCGCGAGCGCGGAGATCCTGCTGACTATAGCGGTTGCCGTCGCAGCACGGGGCTGGCGCAGGCGCAATCGCGAACTTTGGTTTTCGCTCGCGGTATGGGCGGCGGTGTGTGCAGTTCTTATGTTGCCCTTCACCGCTCCGCTGTGGAACATTCTTCCCAAGCTGCGTTTCGCTCAATTTCCCTGGCGGTGGCTGCTGTGCCTGGGCATTCCGTTTAGCTTGCTGACCACGATGGGAGTGCGGCGATGGACATCGCGCGTGGCGATCTACGTGGCCATGCTGTGCGTGCTCGCTTTCGTGTGGCATCATCTTCTGCCACCGTGGTGGGACTACGCTCCGGACCTGCGGGAGATGCAGGAGAACATGGCAACCGGCGCCGGATATGAGGGCACCGACGAATACACGCCGGTAGGCGCCGATCCTTGGGCGGTGGATAAGACTGCGCCGCGCGTGACTGTGGACGGGCCGGCTCATGCGGCGATTCGGGTTTCAGAGTGGAGAGCCGAGCGAAAGGAATTTACGGCGGAGATGTCGGCAGCGGACGAGCTGGTTTTGCATCTTTTTAATTATCCGGCGTGGCGCGTGGAGGTGAATGGACGGATGGTGCAGGCGAGCGCGCGCGAAGGCACAGGGGAGATGCTGGTTCCGGTGGAGGCGGGGACGAACCGGGTGCAGATTATTTTTGTGCGCACGTGGGATCGCACGGCGGGAGCGTGGATTTCGATGGTGGCTGTGGTTTTTGTGCTGGTCTCGTTGAGGAAAACTGCGCGGCCGTATGCTGTGACCTCGTGATGCGGACAATTCTGATTGCAACTTCGAATCCGGGCAAGCTGCGAGACTTTGCCGGAGCGGCGGCGCGGCGCGGAATTGAGATTGCCGGCATTCCTGAGTTCTCTTCCCTGCCGAGCGTGGTTGAGGATGGTCTGACATTTGAAGCGAACGCTTGCAAGAAGGCCGAAGCTTACAGCAGATATGTTCCGGGAGAGATTGTAGTCGCCGACGATTCAGGGTTGGAGGTTGACGCGCTGAATGGGGCTCCGGGCGTGCACTCGGCGCGCTACGCTGCGCCTGATATGCATAATAAGGAGCCGCACGAGGCGGATGCGAATACGGACGATGAGGCGAACAATGCGCGGGTTCTGCGCGAACTGAGGGGCGTTCCGCACGCGCGACGCACGGGCAGATTTGTTTGCGTGCTGGCTGCGGCACGGGATGGCAAGACGCTGGCTACGTTTCGAGGAACGGCTGAGGGGATTATTCTTGAGGGTCCGCGGGGCGGGAATGGGTTTGGATACGATCCGTTGTTCTATTTTCCGCAGATTGGGAAGACGTTCGCGGAGCTGACGGCGGAAGAAAAATCGCAATACAGTCACCGCGGTGCGGCGTTTCGTGACTTCTTACGGTGGTGCGATGCTGAGGAGTAGTTCATCATCAGCTTGCTTCCTTGACTTCACTTCTTCCGCCGCCGGATAATAAAAAGTTCTTTTGTCATCATCGAACGAACAAGCAGACAACACCGTAACCAACAAGAAATCATAAGGAGCGATTCGTGGCGTCAGCAGCCAGTTCGACGGCTCCCGGAGTTAAGCAAGGAGTGAAGCAAGAAGTGAAGCCAGGCGCGAGGCAGGGGGTGGCGCCCTTGCGCGCGGGAGAGGGCACGTCGTTTCTTTTGCGCCGCTTGCATTCGCTTTCGGGGATCGTTCCCGTGGGCGCTTTTCTTCTCGAACATATTCTGGTTTCTAATTCCACCGCCATCACCGGGCCTGACGCTTATGCGCGGCAGGTAAGTTTTCTGGGCAATCTTCCATTGGTCTTCTTTCTTGAGTTGTTTGGGATCTGGCTGCCGATCGCATTTCACGGGCTCTACGGGTTTTACATCTGGTACCGCGGCGACGGGAATGCGGTGGAATATCCGTGGAGCGGAAATTGGATGTACACGCTGCAGCGCTGGACCGGCGGGGTCGTATTCTTCTACATCGTTTGGCATACGTATACGATGAGGTTTACCGGCACTGATCTGCACGCCTTCCCTAATGCTTCTTTCGGCAAGGTGCAGGCGGAATTGATGAATCCGCTGCTGCTGGCGTTTTATGTGGTGGGTCTGATCGCTGCGTGCTGGCACTTTGCTTACGGCATCTGGCTGTTCGCCGCAAAGTGGGGGATCACTTCCGGCGAGAAGGCGCGGCAGAGATTTCTCGCCGTATGCCTGGGGCTCTTTGCGGTAATGACAATCGTCGGCCTGGTGAGTTTGTATACGTTCCGGGAACGGTTTCCACAACCGACGCCGGAGCCGGGAACCTCGGCGATGCAAACCACCCACACGACCAGCCCGAACACAGCTAACGGAAAGCCGGTGGAGTGAAGATGGCAGCTCCGAAGATTATCGTGATTGGTGGCGGGCTGGCGGGACTGGCGGCGGTCATCAAGATTGCCGAGATGGGTGCGAGTGTCGATCTGTTTTCTATTGTGCCGGTAAAGCGTTCGCACTCGGTGTGCGCGCAGGGCGGGATTAACGCGGCCAAGAATCTGAAGGGCGAAGGCGATTCCACGTGGATCCATTTTGACGACACGGTTTACGGCGGAGATTTTTTGGCGAACCAGCCGCCGGTAAAAGAAATGTGCGAGGCGGCGCCCGGGATCATCGATCTGCTCGATCGCATGGGCGTTCCTTTCAACCGCACGCCTGAGGGGTTGCTGGATTTTCGACGCTTCGGCGGGACTTTGTTTAATCGCACGGCGTTCGCCGGGGCCACTACCGGCCAGCAACTTCTCTATGCGCTCGATGAGCAGGTGCGGCGGTATGAATCCGAGGGCAAGGTAAAGAAGTATGAGCACTGGGAATTTCTCTCGGCGGTGCTCGATGGAAACCGCGTGTGCCGCGGCATCTGCGCCATGGATTTGCGCAGCATGGAAGTGCGGACTTTCCCAGCCGATGCAATCATCATCGCCACTGGCGGCAACGGCGCGATCTTTGGTAAGTCGACGAATTCTGTGGTGTGCACAGGATCGGCGCAGTCGGCGCTTTATCAGCAAGGATGCTTTTACGCGAACGGCGAGTTCATTCAGGTGCATCCCACTTGCATCCCCGGCAACGACAAGCTGCGCCTCATGTCGGAATCGGCGCGCGGCGAGGGTGGACGCGTGTGGGTTCCAAAGAAGCCCGGCGACAGTCGCGATCCGAAGACGATCCCGCAGAGCGAGCGCTGGTATTTTCTCGAAGAGTGGTATCCCAAGTACGGCAACCTGGTTCCGCGCGACATTGCTACGCGAGCCATCTTTAAGGTGGTGTTTGAGCTCAACCTCGGCATTGACGGCAAGCCGATGGTTTATCTCGACCTGACGCACATCGACCGCAAGATTCTGGACCGCAAGCTGGAGGGCATTCTCGAAATCTACGAGAAGTTTGTGGGCGACGATCCGCGCGACACGCCGATGAAGATTTTCCCCGGCATGCATTACACCATGGGCGGGTTGTGGGTGGACTTCAAGCAGGCGACGAATATTCCGGGAATATTTGCCGCGGGTGAGTGTGAGTATCAATATCACGGGGCGAACCGGCTGGGCGCGAACTCGCTGGTGTCGTGCATTTATGGCGGAGGCATCGCCGGGCCGAATGCGGTGAAGTATGCGCGCGGGCTGCAGGCGATGTCCGATGGCAATGGAGTTTTCGAAGCCGAAAAGAAAAAGCAGGAAGCGAGCAATTCCCTGCTCATGAACAACGCGGGGACGGAGAATCCGTTCCGGCTATGGCAGGAGCTGGGCGAGTTGATGACGAAGGATTGCACGGTTATCCGCTACAACAAGAATCTGGTGCAGACGGACGCGAAGCTGGTGGAGTTGCTGGAACGCTTTCGCAAAGTGAATCTGAGTGACCGTACGCAGTGGGCGAATACCAGCGTGGTCTTCACGCGGCAGCTTTATAACATGCTGCAGTTGGCGAGGGTGATAGCGCAGGGCGCGCGCATGCGCGACGAATCGCGCGGGGCGCATTACAAGCCGGA
>PKVZ01000208.1 GCA_003131635.1 Acidobacteriaceae bacterium | reverse complement strand
TGCCCCAGCGGCTTGCCTTCTTCCGCCATCACATTGGCCAGCAGCAGGCAGTTCAGCACTCCATCCCGTTCCGGCAGAAAGCGCGAGTACCCGATGCCGCCCGATTCTTCTCCGCCGATCAGGATGTCGTGCTCCATCATCAAATCGGCGATGTACTTGAATCCGATCTGCGTTTCGTAAAGTTTGCGGCCATACTTGGCGGCAATGCGGTCAAGCATGCGGGTTGTATTGAACGCGCGCACCACGTCGCCGGACCACTTCTTGCGCTCCAGCAGCCAGTGCAAAAGCACGCAGAAGATTTTGTGCGAGTCTACAAAGCTGCCATCTTCCGCGACCGCGCCGATGCGGTCGGCGTCGCCATCGGTCGCCAGCCCGGCGTCACACTTCTCACGCACCACTGTTTGCTGCAGCAGAGCAATGTGCGGTTCAATAGGCTCGGGATTGATGCCCGGAAAAAGAGGATTCAGTTCCTCCCGGATGGTAATGTGCTGAACCCCGCACTCGCGGAAAATTCCCGCTAGAATCCCGCGGCCCGAGCCGTACATGGCGTCGATGGCAACCTTGAACTTGGCTTTGCCGATGAGATCCATGTCGGCAAACCTGCAAACCGCTGCGATGTACGGGCTCTTGAGGTCAACCTCTTCAACGGCTGCTTTCGCACCTCGCGGCATCGCTCCAGCGCGCAATTCCTCTTCCACCCGTTTCATGATGGCTGGNNGCGGCGCCGTTTTGTTTCACCGCATAGGAAACCGCGGGAGTGGGCGTGTAATCGTCCGCCACTTTCACCCGGATACCCGCGGCGGCGATCACTTCTGCAGCCACTTGCGCCGCGCGTTGCGAAGCGAAGCGCGTGTCATAACCGATGAAGACTCCGCGTGAAGCCTCCTCGTATTTCAAAACATAAGAAGCGATCGCGCCAGCAACCCGGCGCACATTGTCGAACGTGAAGTCATCGGCAATAATGCCGCGCCACCCGTCGGTTCCGAACTTGATTTCTTGAGCCATGTGCTTGGAGTTTCTAGTTTCTGGTTTCCAGTAAACCTGAAGCGAGCAGTGCTACTGAGTTTGCACGACCAGAAACTGGAAACTATGTAAGCCTGTGTAGTTTCTTCTCGTCCAGATATTTCACAACTTTACCAACGTCCTGCGCGTTCTGCCGGGTGGTAATCAGCAAAGCGTCCGGGGTGTCGACCACCACCAGATCGCTCACGCCGATTGCCGCCACAAATTTGCCCGGCGCATGCACATAGTTGCCCTTAGCATTCAGAACAAACACGCCCGCGCCTTGGATGATGTTGCCCTCAACTGGACTGCTCTTCGCGGTGTGATGCTCGTGCAGGGCAGTCCAGGAACCGAGATCATTCCAGCCGAAATCCGTAGGCAAACAAAAAATGTTTCCTTCCCTCTCACCCTTGGCCGACCGCGGTTCCAGAACTGCGTAATCGATACTGATGTTTTCACACTTCGGATATAGTCTGCGGAGACTCGCGGCGAATTTGCGGGTGCCGAAGGCTGCAGCAATCTCTTCCAGCAGGGGCGCGGTTTTCGGAAGATGTTCACGCAGCGCATTGGCCAGCGTGCGAGCGCTCCACAGGAACATTCCACTGTTCCAGAAATAATTTCCCGCCGCCACAAAAGCGGCAGCTTTTTCCGCGTCGGGCTTCTCTGTGAAACGGCGCACGCGCAGCGCGCCGCCACCGGAAGCGCTTCCGGCTTCAATGTATCCGTAGCCGGTCTCAGCCCGGTTCGGCCGGATGCCCAGAACCACAATGTTTTCGCCTCTGGCAGCGATCTCCGCCCCGCGTTCGATCGTCGCGCGATAGCTTTTTTCGTTGGCAATCACATGGTCGGAAGGGAACATTCCAATCACCGCATCGGGATGCTCGCGCAGCAAAAGAAACGCGGCAAGGCCGATGGCGGGAGCGGTGTTGCGTCCTACCGGCTCCGCAATCGCTTGCGCTTTCGGCAACTTTGGAAGCTGTTTGAGGATCGCCGGACGGAGATCGTCGTTGGTAATGATCCAGAAGCGATTCGCAGGAGCGAGCGGAAGCAATCGCCCCACGGTCTGTTGGATCATGGTTTGCCTGCCGTCGAGCGCGAGCAACTGCTTGGCACGCTTCTTCCGGCTCAAGGGCCAGAAACGCGTGCCCCGGCCACCGGCAAGAATTACGGGATAGAAGTTTGAGTTTTTAGCCACGTCGAAGGATCTCATCACTACATTCGTGTTTCAGGTTCGGGCAGTACCGCGCCCGGAACGCGCGCTCTCAGAAATTCCAAAGTCCACTGCGGTCGCACGCTAAACTTCTCGACCGACGCAGGAACCACGACCGCGTCACCCTTGGTTAGCGTGACCGGTTCCGAGCCGCCCGCTTCCACTATGCCACAGCCTTCCACCGCCACCAGGATTTGTGCGGAACTCTTGCCCGAATCCCCGCGCGTACTCAGTTCCTGCGGTTGCTTTATCTCAAACATATCCACCACGAAATAAGGGGCGGCCACCAGCGAAGCCTGCCGGTTTTCACTGCCGCAAATTTGCTTCGGAGCCGGTCGAACTACTTTCCCGGATGCAACCTGCAGCTTCACCGCAGCCAGTCCTTCTTTCAGATGGAGTTCACGCGGCCGTCCGTAATCATATAAACGGTAAGTCGTGTCCGATTGCTGTTGTGTCTCGATGATCACTGAGCCAGGGCCCAGTGTGTGCACCGTTCCACCGCAAACATAGATCATGTCGCCGGTATAGACGTTGAGCCAGTTCAACAAATCTTCCGCGTGCTTTCCATGAATGGCGTGCTCCAGTTGAGCGACAGTCACACCGGGTTTCAATCCCAATGCGATTTGCGATCCGGGCTTGGCATGCGCCACGTACCAGCACTCAGTCTTACCCCAGGGCTGACCGATGCGGCGGGCCTGCTCGTCATCGGGATGAACCTGTACCGAGAGTTTCTCGTGCGGGAAGAGAAACTTCAGCAACAATGGGAAGCGCCGCGCGTCGCGGGCGTCGTCGCCCACAAGCTCGCGCTCGTATTTCGCGCAGAGCTGCGCCAGTGTCTGCCCGGTAAACGGCCCATTCCCCACCTTGCAATCGTCGCCAGTAAGCCACGATTCTCCAATCTTTTCCGCGAATTGGTGGTTGGGATAAACCGGCGACAGATCATGGGTGCCCCACGGGCGCGGATCGAATCGCGGAAGCATCAGGAATGGATATAGATTGCTCATGAGAAAGTATCAGATTAAAAAGGCCGTTCGAGAACACGCGGCCTTAGCTGGGCTCGGCTCATTCGACTACAGCGCGGCAAAAAACTTTCGCATGCGTTCCAGCCCGCGATCCAACTCCGCCTTCGAGGTTGCATACGAAACTCGGATGTGGTCGCCGGTCCCGAAGCCCTCTCCCGGCACTGTGGCCACGTGCGCCTCCCTAAGTAATTTTCCCGCGACGTCCGAGGCCGACTTCACGCTGCCGCGTCCTAGAAACGTGGAGATGTTGGGATAGGCATAAAACGCGCCCTCCGGCAGAGTACACGTCACACCCGGAATCGAGCGCAAGCCTTTCACCACGTGATCGCGCAGCTGAATATATTCGCGCCGCATTTGTTCCACGCACTCCTGCGGCCCTTTCAGCGCGGTTACAGCCGCCTTCTGCACAATCGATGTGGGGTTCGAGGTGGACTGGCTCTGCAATTTTGACATTGCGCTCACCACCGCCGTCGGCCCGAGCGCGTAGCCCAGTCGCCAGCCCGTCATCGCATAAGTCTTCGAGAGCGAACCCAGCACGACAATGCGCTCTTTGTATTCGCGCAGCGATCCTACGGAAAAATTCTTGCCCGTGTAATTCAGATACACGTAACACTCATCGGAGAGCACCCAGATTCCGCGCTCGTGCGCCAGGCGAACCACTGCGGTCAGATCCTCTGCACTCATCACCGCGCCCGAGGGATTCGAAGGCGAATTCAGAATGATGACCTTGGTCCGCGCCGTGATCAGGCTCGCAACCATCTCCGCCGTAACCCGAAAGCCCCGGGACTCGTCGGTCTCCAGCAACACATTCCGGCCACCCGCGTAGCGCACGATGTCCTTGAACGAAACCCAGTAGGGCACCGGAAGAATCACTTCGTCGCCGTGATCGACCAGCACTTGGATCGCATTGAACAAAGCGTTCTTGCCGCCGGTCGAGGCGATGGCTTCTTCCCGTCGATAATCGGAATCGAAATCGACCGCATGACGGTGCACAATGGCGTCGCGCAACTCGGGCGTGCCCGGCACAGCCGTGTACTTGGTGAAGTTGCCCTGAATGGCGGCGATGGCGGCGTCCTTGATGTGTTGCGGCGTGGCAAAATGCGGCTCGCCGGCGCCGAAGTCAACCACGTCAATGCCCTGCGCGCGCAGCTTGTCGGCTTCGGCCACCACCGCCATCGTGGCTGAAGGTTCGATGCGGTTGATGCGATCCGTAAGCCGGAGTGCTTCCGTGGTGGCGGTCGTCATGATTTCCTTTTCCTTTCTTTTCTGACTGGAGTTCGAGCCGCGGCTTCCTGCATTTCGTCGTGAAATTTGTACGCAGGCTCGAGCTTTTCGCGCAGCTTCTGCTCGACAAATTCCGGCACCAAACCTCGCACCGGACCACCCGCCTGCGCCACCTCGCGCACCAGCCGTGAACTCACGTAGGAGTACTTGTCCGCCGGCATCATGAAGACGGTCTCCAGCGTAGGTTCGAGCTTGCGGTTCATGAGGGCCATCTGCAATTCATATTCGTAGTCGCTCACGGCTCGAATCCCGCGCAACACGCAGGTTGCGTCGATCGATTTCGCATACTCGACCATCAGTCCGTGGAAGGCTTTGATGCGCACATTTTTCAGGTGTGCGGTAAGCGTCTTCAGCATCTCCAGCCGCTCCGCCAGGCTGAACATCGGACTCTTTTCCGAGTTCCGCAAAATGCCGACTACCAATTCTTCAAAAATCTTCGCGCCCCGCTCGATCAGGTCGAGGTGCCCATTGGTAGGCGGATCGAACGAACCGGGATAAAGGGCGCTGACTTTGGTCAATGGTCCTCGCAGGAAGCCGCCGAGCTGAATAGAGATTCTATGCGGGGAGGACTGCGGATGGCAATTACGCTTTGAAGTTTACGCTTGAAGTTTGTCATCCCGAGCAACGCGAGGGACCTTGGTTTCTATTTACGGCGGATCTGAGCAGTCGGGCCGCCACTCCTTACGCGATCTTCGGCGTGAAGCGAAACGTCTGCGGCTGATCCCACTCTCGCGACAGGTCATCCCACTTGGGATTCGTAGACTAAATCAACGCGAGCCGCTTGGCGCGAGTCCAAGCTTTGATCTGCTTCTCGCGCTCGATCGCGTTCCTCACGTCCTCGAAGCTCTCGAAGTAGACCAGCCGCGTGATGTTGTACCTGGTGGCAAACCCGGGCGTCACTTTCAGCTTGTGCTCCCGCACCCGGCGTCGAAGGCTGTTGGTCATGCCCGCGTAAATTCTTTTTGAAGCGTTGGCCAGGATGTACACGAAGTAGCGTCTCTCTTGGCTCATCCGCGCCTCCAACCGGTCTGTCATCCAACCAAGCTTGTCATCCCGAGCGAAGCGAGGGACCTTGGTTCTTGCCGGCAGTGGAACGAGTGCCAGCGCAAGCAAACACCAAGGTCCCTCGCTGCGCTTGATTGCATAACGGCGTTAGCGGTGCGGCTGATGACGCATCCGGGAGTGGGATCGGTGACGGCGTTGGCCATGGTGCTGACGCTGGGACCGGCGGAGCGTTTTGCATCGGCGAAGCAAGTGGGCAGTTATTTTGGGCTGATACCGAGCGAGGAATCCAGCGGCGGAAAACAGCGGCTGGGAAAGATCAGCAAACAGGGCAGTTCGTTTCTGCGCTTTTTGCTGGTGGAAGCGGGACAGACGGCGGCGCGGTTGGATCCGCAACTGAAACGCTTTTATCGCCGACTGGCGGCGCGCAAAAATCGCAGCGTCGCCAAGGTGGCGGTGGCCAGAAAGTTGGCCACGCGGTTGTACCTGATGTTGCGCGAAGACTGGACGTACGCGCAACTATGTCAGGCCGTCATGCAGGTGAGCCCGAGTCATTCCGTGGCCGGCGAGTAACGAGCCGAGCGCTTGAGTGGGCAGCCTGCCTCCCTGAACGAGTCGGGGAGATCGAAGTAAGCAATCGTGGGTGCAAGTGCCGAAGAGATGGATGGTGGGACCTGGCGTCCCGCTGCGAGATTGAATGGAGTGACGAGCTTTGGTCTGCAAAGTCAAAGGCTTTCCAATAGAGCGAAATGGCGCTTTTACAAAATCAAAAGCGTCGGCGGAGACGTCTCGCCCAAATTCGCTTGACAGGGCACAGCGTCGTTAGAGACGGAATGACAAGCTTAATCATTCCTATTCCTAGCGTTTTGCCGCTATCGGCGCCCTCGCGGCCTCGGGAGCAGCCGTTGGCATAGTTGTGACCCGAGCGCCCTGGGCCGGAACCTGCGCAGTCGCCGCTGCCGGTTGCGCCTGCGCCGGAGTCGCAATCAGACCCAGCGCCTTGCGCACTTCCGTGTCCAGCTTGGCCATGGTGTCTTTGTTGTCTTTGAGAAACTGGCGTGCGTTCTCGCGCCCCTGGCCGATGCGCTCGCCTTTGTAGCTGAACCATGACCCTGATTTTTCCAGGATATTGTTGTTCACCGCGATATCGAGCAAGTCGCCTTCGCGCGAAATGCCTTCGCCGTAAAGGATATCGAACTCGGCCTCTCGAAACGGCGCGGCCACTTTGTTCTTCACCACTTTTACGCGAGTTCGTGAACCCGTGACTACGTCACCATCTTTGATCGCTGCGATGCGGCGAATATCCACGCGCACCGAGGAATAAAACTTCAGCGCGCGCCCGCCCGTCGTGGTTTCCGGATTGCCAAACATCACGCCAATCTTTTCCCGGATCTGGTTGATAAAAATCAGGCAGGTGCGCGACTTGGAAACCGTTCCCGTCAGCTTGCGCAGCGCCTGTGACATCAGCCGCGCCTGCAGCCCCATGTGGCTGTCTCCCATTTCGCCATCGAGTTCGGCCTTGGGCACCAGCGCCGCGACCGAATCCACCACCAGCACATCGATGGCATTCGAACGCACCAGCGCTTCCGTGATCTCAAGCGCCTGTTCGCCGTAGTCCGGTTGCGAAACCAGCAGGTTGTCCACATCGACGCCCAGCTTCTTGGCATAGGCCGGATCGAGCGCGTGCTCGGCATCCACAAACGCCGCCATGCCGCCGGTCTTCTGCGCCTCGGCAATCACCTGCAGCGTGATAGTGGTCTTACCGGAAGATTCCGGCCCGAATACTTCGACCACACGCCCGCGCGGAAAGCCGCCCACGCCTAGCGCTGCGTCAAACGAGATTGAGCCAGTCGAGATCACCGCGATGGGAACGATCGCTTCCTTCGACCCCAACCGCATGATCGAACCTTTGCCAAACTGCTTTTCAATCTGTGAAACCGCCAACTCGATTGCCTTGCCCCGTTCATCCGCCATGGGAGTGTGGCTCCTTTGAAATACCTGTTGGTGCGTCTGGGCGGATTATACATACGGAATGAAGCGAAGAAAAGGCGAATTTAGAAAATATAAGTGGAAAAGTTTCCGAAATGGGAGAAAGGGTTGGGAAACTGAGGAACCGTCCTTTATCGACTTGTGTCAAAGGTCTCCATGCTAAATATGCGATGGCATCGTGTGTTTAGCATCTGCCGAGTACGGATCGGGAAGGGCACGACGTTCAGTCGTGCCGTAACGCAGCAGAAACGACCTCGGCTTCAGCCGCTGAGGTATGCAGTTCGCCCGCGCTCCTGAGTCGAGAGCGTACCTCAGCGGCTGAAGCCGTCGATAATTTCGGAGGATTTGCGGCACGAGTGGAAACTCGTGCCCTTCCCGATCATGCCTGCGCTAGCCGCTTGTACAACTCACGATACTTTTCGTTGGAGCGGCGATAGGTGGCCATCACCTCAGGCCTCACCAGGCGCTGCGAAGGGACCACGTTGTGCAGGTAATGCTCCAGCGCCCGCTCCAGCACAAAGCGCTGCGACTGCCCGTTCTCCTTGGCCACGGAGACGAGTTCTTGATAGAGCTTGGCGTCAATTTCCGGCCAAAGATTCCGACACAGTGACGGGGACGGGTTGCGAGTAGCGGTCGATCGATTTTGCGGGCTGGCCGCAGCAGATCGCGGGGAGCAGCCCTTTTACGGCGTCCCGGTGACGATAGCGCTTGCAGACCGAGCAATGCCAGACTTCGCGGGGCTGCCAGTTCACGATCTCGTATTCGATGGAGCCGTTCATTTCGCACTCACATCCTTGATGCAGCCGAGGAGTGCTCCCTGTTTGCTGAGGGGGAGGGGAAACATCACGTACTCGTCACATTGATAGAAATGATCCGAGTCGAAACCTCCTGAAAAGATGTACTTGGCGTTCAGGCGCGGGGCGCTGCAGGTGGCCTGATCCTCGTTGCAGGTGAAAAGGAATCGCAGATTGTCAGAGCTAGCGTTGACTAGCCGCACGCCGTTTCCATTGACCCAAGTGCTGGTCACCGTGACTTCTACATGGTCGTAGGCTTTTGAATTTTGCCCCCACGCCAGGCTCGCCGAGAGCAGCACCGCACAAATCAAAATTCGTTTCATGGCTTCCTCCTGACCTGATCGAGGCAGGTAAAGCCTATTGGGCTGGCGCAGACGTCGGCTCAGCACCGACGACCTTGAACTTCACGCCCCGGCAGTTCCCGTTGTCTTTCTGCTCGCAAACTTTCATGTCGCGCTTTTCTATCTTCGCCTGGAATGTGCCGGGCAGCAGCATGTCTTTCGGGTTTTCGGGCACGAGTTCATAAGTGTTACCGTCGCTGCCTTCAGCCATCACGTGCTCGGTTACCTTATGCGACCAGCCCGCGCCCGCGTTCGTGCCGAGTTTGGCAAAGGTGAAGGTGCCGCTCTTGTTTTCAACGTTCTGCGTTTTCAGCACCTTGATAGTCAAGGGATAATTGTCCTTCGCCAGCGTTGGCGTGACGGTAGCGAACGCTAGCAAGAGTAAGCCGAGTAGTTGTTTCATACGTATCTCCCCATATATCACCAGATTCTCTGTCCGAAATTCCATCACGAAACCGGGACCGTTCCTAATTACGGAAGTCATGCCGACCCTAATTGTGGGCGAAACAGGTCTGGGCTGGCTAAGGGGCAAGGGCGACGTGGGCGAAAGACAGAGCCAATCGTTACTTACCTCTGAAGCAAGTCCACCGGCGCGGTCACGTCGTGCACGCGGAAATACTTAGCCAGCGCCGGATACTTCCGCGCCACCGCCTGGCAACATCTCACAGGCCATCTTGCCTACTTCCTTGTCGCAATCGCATTCTCCAGCGCCAGGCGGATGAAGCGCTGATAGGGCAATCCTGCGTGGATGGCGCGCCGGCGCACGGCATCATAAAGTTCTTCGGGCAGGCGCAAATTAATGGATTTGTCCTTGCGCTTCATCTCGAAGCGTACCGTGTGTGCGCCCGAGAGGTCATATTGTGACAAGTCGGCCTTGTCGACAAACGCCGCCGCGGCGCGGGCGCTCTTAAACGCCGGGATTTTCTTTTTCATAGGATTCGATCTCCTTCTTGTGCATGTAACGGGCGCTGATCGGCCTGATCAATTGCTTATCGCCCTTGCGACGCAGCGTGAACACAAGGAATACTCTCCGGCCATTGCCAGTTTGTCCCACAGCGCAAAAGCGGCTTTCCCCTCGCAAATCAACCGCGCTGGGGATGATTGCAAGAGGCCGGGCGAACAAGCTCTCAATCAGTGCAATGGAAAGCCCGTGCTTCTGGCACTTGGCTTTGTTACCTCGGTCCCAATCAAAGCCGTGAAATTGCAAGACCATGATAACGGATTAGATACTCAAATGTATAGGCAAATGTAACCACCTTACCTTTGCAGCAAATCCACCGGCGCCGTCACGTCGTGCACGCGAAAATACTTGGCCAGTGCGGGATACCTCCGCGCCACGGCCTCATACATCGCATAGGCCACGTTGCGATAGGAAACATGCCCCGCCGGCGTGGTGCGCAGTTCGGAGATGTAGACGGCCTCGGCGAAGTCCATCTTGAACAGAGCGCGCTTGCGATACGCCAGCGGAATCGCGTACTGCGAATTTTCTTCCGCCTCGGGCGCGTTGCGCGCGGCCAGGTTTTCTATCGCCGATTGCGCGCGGCGCATGGCGGCATCGAAGCGGAGGCGCATGCCGGCATCTTCGACGTCGAGCAGCATTTCGTAGCCGTGCTCGGTGGTGAACGCCTGCATGACCTGGATGCAGCG
>PKVZ01000298.1:4125-16852 GCA_003131635.1 Acidobacteriaceae bacterium | reverse complement strand
CCGGACTGGGTTGAGCGCTGGATCACTGACCCGCAGGCAGTAAGTCCGGGAACGTCGATGCCTTCCGGCTTGTTTAAGCAGGAGAATAATCAGTGGGTATTTGCCGGGCCAACGCCGCCGTCGTTCCAGGGCTACGAGGGAGATCATCGGAAACTGCTGACCGACTACATCTTCCAGCTGACTCCAGAGGAACAGCGGAAAGTAGCGGCGTCCATGCCACATGCGAAGACGGCGGCTCTTCACCGTTCCAGCGATCACAGGCAGGCTGCGGCTGGCTCGCATGCAACAATCAACGGTGGTTCGCGGTAGAATGTCGGGTTTGGTGAAAACATCGAAAGATAAATTCCAATAATTCAACGACGGAAGAGAGGACGACATCATGAATAAGAAAACAGGTTGGGGGATATGGGCCAGCATGCTGGCTTTGTGCGGCTTGCTGCTGACTGCGGCTTGCAACAAGAAGGAAAATACAGAGCAATCCAGTAACACCATGTCTCAGCCGGCAGCCACCGCCCCGGCCGCGACGCCGATTGATCCTGCAACCGCGGCGACCGTAAATGGGACGGTGAAGTTTGATGGCACGGCAGCGAAGCCGTCGAAGATCGACATGAGCCAGGATCCGGCATGCAAAGGAGCGAACGAAGCTGAAAACGTAGTGGTCGACGGTGGAGATCTCGCCAACGTCTTCGTCTATGTCAAAGACGGCTTGGGCAGCCGCACCTTCGACGTACCCGCGGCTCCCGTTGTCCTCGACCAGAGCGGCTGCAAGTATCATCCCCACGTGCTGGGTGTGATGGCGGGGCAGACTGTGCAGATCAAGAATGACGACCAGACGACGCACAACATCCATCCCACGCCAAAAGACAATCGCGAGTGGAATGAGTCGCAGCCGCCGTCATCGCCTGCGATCGAAAAGAATTTCGCCCGCGAAGAGATTATGCTGCCGGTGAAGTGTAACCAGCATCCCTGGATGAAGATGTACATTAACGTGGTAAAGAATCCGTTCTACGCGGTCACCGACAAGAGCGGGAAATATGAAATCAAAGGCCTGCCGCCGGGAGATTACACCATCGCCTTCGTGCAGGAGAAACTGGGCGAGCAGGACCAGAAAGTCACGGTTGGGCCGAAAGAAACCAAAACCGTCGACCAGAGCTTTAAGGCGGGCGGCGAGTAAGCTCTGGGCTCGTAATTGTTGTCAGGTTTTGTTGCTTGAGGTTCGAAGCTAGTCTGTTAAAATTTACTGTGTGGAGTAGCGGGCCGGGCCAAACGGCGCGGCCTGCACCGTTCAAGGCAGGGATTTTTTCTTCCTGTTGACCCAAGGGGAAACACGCTGAAAGCCATTCCGGCAAAATACAACGCCGCCCATCACGCCTTCGCAGTGTTCACCGCGTGCGCGGCGTTCGTGGTGATCACGGCGGGCGCGCTGGTCACCAGCAACGATGCAGGACTCTCGGTGCCTGACTGGCCCACATCGTTCGGCTACCTGGTGAAGGTTCCTCACTTCGTGGGCGGCGTGCGCTACGAATGGAGTCACCGCATGGTGGCCGGCACTCTGGTGACGCTGACCCTGGCAATCGCCATGTGGACATTGTTGGTGGAGCGGCGGCGCTGGATGCGCTGGCTGGCGGTTGGCGCCTTCTGCACCGTCATCGTGCAGGCGATTCTCGGCGGACTTACAGTCTTGTTATTCCAGCCGCCCGCGGTTTCCACGGCGCACGCAACCGTGGCTCAAACATTTTTCTGCATCGCCGTTGCCATCGCGCTCTTCACGGGACGCAAGTGGGTGGAAGAGCAACCCCGGGTGGAGTTTGACTCGCGCCGCCCTAGCCTGGTCACGCTTACGCTGCTTTCGATCTTCGTCCTTTACGTGCAGCTCGTTCTGGGGGGGATGTTTCGTCATCACGGAATGAGTTGGTGGCCGCACGTGGTGAATGCGGTGATCGTAGCCTTTGTTCTGGCCTGGACGGCGATACGGGCGATCTCAGTCTATTCGCAGATCGAGGCGGTGCGGCGGCCGGCCATCGTCATGATTTCGCTTCTGATCACGCAGCTCTGCCTGGGCTTCACGGCATTTTTGACACGTGTGGCCTGGGGAAGAGATGCAGCGCAACCGGAGCTGCCTATGGTGGCATCGACGGTAGCGCACGTCGCCGTGGGAGCGCTGCTGCTCGCAACTACGGTAGTTCTCGCGATTCAAGTGTGGCGGCACGTCCCGGTGGCCTTTGAAGAACGCGTGCCTGAGGCGCAACAGGACGCCTCGGCGGCGTGAGGAACTCGTTCGGCAGTGATTTGCCACTTTTGTTCATTTCCACCGTGTTCTGCAGCATATCGTCGTAAACTAATAGTGGGTTCATCCTAGGACACTCTTGACAGCTAAAGTTGCATTCCCCGATACCGTCTCGGAAGTAGCTTCGTCTTCCGCTGCGGCTGTGATTTCCGTGCAGAATCTGGTGCACCGCTATGAAAACCGCACGGCTCTGAACGGGGTTTCATTCGACGTACGGCCTGCGGAGTTGTTCGGACTGCTCGGCCCAAACGGAAGCGGGAAGACTACGCTGTTTCGGATTCTTTCCACGTTGATGATTCCGAGCGCGGGACGCGCGATTATCATGGGCTGCGATGCGGCGCAGGAACCGGCGCGCCTGCGGCGGCAGATCGGTGTGGTTTTTCAGGCGCAGAGCGTCGACCTTAAACTCACTGCTTATGAGAATCTCTGGCATCAGGGACATCTCTACGGCCTGCGCGGGGCGGCGCTGAAGCGGCGCATTCATGAAATCCTCTCGCGGGTTGGCTTGGCAGATCGTGCGAAGGAACTGGTTGAAACTTTCTCGGGCGGGATGCAGCGCCGCATCGAGTTGGCCAAGGGACTGCTTCATCACCCCGGCGTTCTGCTGCTTGATGAGCCGACCACGGGCCTCGATCCCGGGGCTCGGCGCGATCTCTGGCAGTATCTGCAAATGTTGCGCGATGAAGAGCACGTTTCCGTGCTGGTGACAACGCACTTGATGGAAGAGGCTGAACGCTGCGACCGGCTGGCGATCATGAATGAAGGAAACCTGGTGGCCCTGGGAACCCCCGCGGAATTGAAGAACGAAATTGGCGGCGACGTAGTGCTGTTCGAAGCTGCTAAAGACGTGGGGCTGCTGGCCGAGCACATCCGGAGCCGGTTTCACGTGGATACTACCGTTCTGGGCAACCAAGTGCGCATCGAACACGAAGGCGCGCACCGCTTCGTCACGGAGGTGGTCGAGGCATTCCCCGGAGAGATCGAGGCGCTCTCCATTAGCAAGCCCGCGCTCGAGGACGTATTCATTCGCCGCACGGGACACAAATTCTGGAGTGAGAAGGACGACGCGGAAGAAGCGCAATCCGCTTCTAAAGGTCACAGGAGGTAATGTGCTTTCTATGATTCTTGTTATTTCTCTTGTGCTTGGCATTCTCCCTCTGGTAGGGGTGGCTTGGACGCTGATCAACGGCATGATCACTACCGTGGATGGGCTGTTCATGACCCTGATCCTGCTCACACTTTCCGCAGTTTTCATGTTGAACGCGTACTGGGAAATGCGCGACATGGGTATGCTCGGCAAGAAAAAAGCCGCGGCTCCGGCGCCGAAACCTCCCGCAGCGAAAGCGAGTTAAACTCTTTGGCCACTCAAACCGCCGCTTTATCGAGACCGATTGCGCCCGCTTCCGCGGGAGTGTTGTTACCTGCGTTCACGCTGTGGTGGCGCGAGATTGTGCGCTTCTACCGGCAGAAGTCGCGCGTGGTCGGCGTGCTGGCCTCCCCGTTGGTTTTCTGGGTGGTGATCGGCTCGGGATTCGGCACGTCGTTCCGTTCCGGCGGAGGCCAGGGCCAGCAAAACTATTTGGATTATTTCTACCCCGGCGCGCTCATTATGATCGTCCTCTTTACGTCGATCTTCACCATGATGTCGGTGATTGAGGATCGGAAAGAAGGATTTTTGCTTTCGGTGCTGGTGGCGCCAGTGCCGCGCTCCGCGATTGTGCTCGGCAAGGTTTTGGGCGGCACGACGCTATCGGCGATTCAAGGCATGATCTTCCTGGTCTTCGCGCCCTTCGCAGGCGTACACCTCAATCTGGCGCAAGTGCTGTTGGTTGCAGTCGTGGTGTTCCTGATCTCCTTCGCGCTCACTGCGCTCGGCTTCGCCATCGCGTGGCCCATGGATTCTACGCAGGCCTTTCACGGGATCATCAATTTATTTTTGATTCCGCTGTGGCTCCTGTCGGGTGCGATGTTTCCGATAAGCCGCGCCTCCGGCTGGATTCGCGCGCTGATGTATATGAACCCGCTTACTTATGGAGTGGAGGCGTTGCGGGCTCTGCTTTATCCGGGGATGGATACGACTTTCCCTTTGCCATCGGCGATGGCGACGTTGCTGCTGTTTTCGCTGGTGATGTTTGGACTTGCGTTCCTGATGGCAAACCGCCGCACCACGAGGCCCGCCGCCTGAATTGCCGAAAACCTGATTGCCGAAAATATGATCGCTGAACAATACGCCTACTTCCCTGCCCTGATTGCGAGTTTGAACGGAGCCAGCGCGGTGCTTTTGTTCATTGGCCGCAGCTTGATTATGCGAGGGAAACTTGCGGCGCATCGGGCGTGCATGATCGCAGCGGTTCTCTGCTCGGCTTTGTTTCTGGCTTGCTACGTGTATTTTCACGCGCACGTCGGCGATATCCGGTTCCTGGGCAGCCACTTCTGGCACATCGTTTATCTGATCGTGCTGATTCCGCACGTTACCCTGGCGATCATCATCGTGCCGATGGTCGTCATCACGCTGAGCCGCGGGTTGCGCGGCCGCTACGATCGTCATCGCGCCATCGCGCGCTGGACGTGGCCGCTGTGGATGTATGTGAGCGTGACCGGAGTGCTCGTATACTTCATGCTGTACCAATGGTTTCCGCACAGCTAAACTCACCACGGAGGCACGGAGACACAGAGTAAAGAGCAAAACAGGAAGAAGTCCCAGATTTTCTCCGTGACTCTGTGACTCCGTGGTGAATGGTTTTCTCTATGGCCATCGTGCGATTAACAATTGATGTCGCCGGAACGATCGGCGACGAAGCCTGGCAACAGATCCAGCAGTTTGATCAGATTCAAAGTGCGGACTTCGGCCCGCAGTTCGGCAGCGGCGGGCGTTGCAATCACGCTCCGGATAAGCCGCACGTCAAGGGCGAATGGATCGGGGCCGAAATCCGGCTTCTGACGCCGCTTCTGGCACAGTACGCGGTTTCGCATTATCTGGAGCAGGAGCGCGTGCTCGATGCGGATGTCGTGGAGTAAATGCAAAGTAGCACCGATCAGCCGACAATGGCAGCCAATCCCAATGCAACGGAGCCTGTCCACACTGCTCGAAAATCGAGCATGTCTCGCACGCAGAAGCTTCTCTTCTTCGTCACTGCGTGGCTGATCTGCCTGATGCCTTTTCTGTTCTGGTGGAACACCTGGTTTGGGCGAAAGCTTTCCGACCAGCAGCTGAACGACTATCTGCACGATGCGAAGAAGCCGCGGCATATTCAGCAGGCGATGGTGCAGGTAGGCGAGCGCATTACGCGGCATGATGCAACCGCCGCACAATGGTACCCCGATTTAGTGCGACTGGCAGCCGATCCCGTGGAGGAGGTGCGCAACACGGACGCGTGGGTCATGGGACAAGACCCAACCGGCACGGGCTTTCACGACGCGCTGCTGAGGATGCTGAACGATGCATCGCCGATGGTGCGTGGTAATGCGGCACTTTCACTGGTACGCTTCGGCGATGCCAGCGGCCGTCCGCAGATCGTTGCTTTATTGCAGCCCGCGCACATTAGTTCTCCGCAATCCGGCCGCATCGTAGATGCCGATCGCTCCGGGACGGCTATCCATCAGGGCGGACTTATTGCGAAGCTGCAAAATGGCCAGGAGCAGACTGCGGAAATCCGTTCGCCAATTCCGGGGCGAATTCGCTCGGTAGCCGGAACCGGTGCAAACATCGCGGCTGGAGCGGAAATCGCGGTGGTTGACCCTTCAACCGAGCAGGTGTGGGAAGCGTTGCGCGCGCTTTATCTCGTCGGACAAGCGGACGATCTTCCCGCCGTTCTTCCCTACGAGCGCGATTTGCCGGATATTTCCAATGACGTGCGGCAGCAGGCGGTGGAGACGGAGAAAGCGATACGGGAGCGGGTCACTAAACCCTCCAACTGACTTCCAGATCGAGCGAGGAGATGGCGCAGACAATCGGCTATGTTTCCCTGGTGGTTCGCGAATATGACGAAGCGATCGCTTTTTTCACACAGGTCTTGAGTTTCGCGTTGGTCGAGGACAGCGCCGCAATAGACCGCGAGGGCAATTACAAACGATGGGTTCTAATTCGTCCTCCCGGATCCCAAGGGACCGACCTGCTGCTGGCGCGTGCGTCCACACCCGAGGAGGAAAGCCGCATTGGCAATCAGACCGGTGGCCGCGTGTTTCTATTTCTTCACACAGACGATTTCTGGAGGGATTATAGGGAGATGACATCGCGTGGAGTGAAATTTGTGCATGCGCCGCGCGAGGAGTTCTATGGGACTGTGGCCGTGTTTGAGGATTTATACGGTAATCAATGGGATCTGTTGCAGTTGGCAAGTCCCAAGAGCTAAAGCCCCGACCGGTTTGCTGGCTCAACCGCGAGGCTCAAGCTCCGCCCCTTCAGAGAAACGCTAAATCGCCATCGCTCCGACTTCTTTTTCCACTTCGGTGGTTTCTACCATCGCGATTGCATCCCAGGGGCAGCCGTCGAGGAAGCAACCGTCGGGACCTTTGCTGAGGCACTTTTTGCAGCCGATGCAGAGAATGGGATCGACCGCGATGCGGCCGAATGGAGTGCTGTCTTCGTCCGGGACCCAGAACATGCAGTCTTCCACCGGACAGTATTCCACGCACGCCGGCGAGCCGGCGCATCCGGTGCAACATTCGGTGATGACGGCGAGTTCCTTCGGCTTCTTTTTGCGAGGCGTGGTCAGGCCCTTGGACTTCGGTTCCCACTTGAGCTCGTCGGGAACCATCCCCACGGCTCGGGTAGCTCCGGGTGCGGCAGGCATGGGGCGATTATACCTGAAGAGGCTGCCGGCTCTCACCCTTTGATTATGAGCTCAAACCCCAAAATGAAACCCTGCTGGCCGATTGTGACGGTTCGCACCATTTCCGCGCGGGCAATTCTGCTATAGTGAAGCCCTGCAAAGGAGCAGATTATGGCGGGAAAAAGCGTCAACAAAGTGATTCTGATCGGCAATCTGGGCAAGGATCCGGAAGTGAAGTACACACCGCAGGGCACGCCGGTGGCGAAGTTCAGCCTGGCGACCAATGAGCGATTCAAAGACAAAGAAGGGAATTGGCAGGATCGCACCGAGTGGCACAACATTACAGCCTGGGCTCGCACCGCTGAAATTGTCGGGGAGTACGTGAAGAAAGGCAGCAAGGTTTACATCGAGGGCAGTTTGCGAACTCACTCCTGGGATGACAAGACGAGCGGCCAAAAGAAATACATGACCGAAATCGTGGTGAATGATCTGGTTCTGCTTGGCGGACGCGGGGAAGGCAGCGGCGGCGGAGACTTCAAAGAAGGCTCGCGCGGCGCAGGCGCGTCAGCCAGTGGTGGCAATAACTTCGACCAGCGCACGCCAGAGCCGGAGCACGCGGGCGCGGCATCAGGGCCGATTACGGATGAGGACATTCCGTTTTAGGGTTCGGCGAGGAAGCAGGTGTGCTGAGGTAGAGAAGTTTTTTCAGATCGCACGCTCCGTGGATCTGAGGGGCAACCGCTTCACCGGCGGTCAGCAATCCTCAATGCCCTGCCCCTGCCGGCCCTTTCCTCACCGCCTTCTTCAGCGCGAAAACTATGGGGACGCAACCGAAGCAGGCTAATGCCATATAGCGAAAATCGTCTACGTAGGACCACAGACGCGCCTGTCCGTTAAGAGCCACATTTAACAGCCCGTATGTTTGGCGCAAGGCTGTGGTGGATGAAGATCCCTGGGAGCTCAAGTACGCTTGCATGCCTTGAATGGCTCCGTGGACTGAAATCCGTCCAGGATCAACTGATGCCGCCAGTTCGTTGCGATGCGACTGTGAGTGCCGCGTAACGATGGTATTCACCACCGAGATTCCAATGCTGCCTCCAATATTCCGCAAAAGATTGTACAGGCCGCTGGCGTTGCCGATTTCTTCGTTCTTCAGGAAAGCCATAGTCGTGGTTGAAAGCGGGACGAAGACACAGCCTGAGCCAAAACCGCTGATCAGAATGGCCCACAGGAATGTCCACTGCCCAATCGAGAGATTTACCTCGCCAAACCACAGGCTGGCAGCACCGAACATAGAGAAACCGAAGGCGATCAGCCAGCGGTTATCTATTTTCGCAGTCAGGTATCCGATAATAGGCATGGCAACAATCGCTCCGATGCCGCGCGGGCTCACCGCCCAGCCCGCAGCCAGCGCGGTGTAGCCCATCAGTTCCTGATAGAAGAGCGGCAGCAGTGTGACCAGCGCGTAGATGCCTGCGCCAAATAATCCAATGAGCAAGCATCCGATGGCGAAGTTCCGATGCCGGAAGACGCGCAGATCGACCAGCGGCTGCTTGTGGCGAAACTCTCGAATGAGAAATGACACGAAGCTCGTAAGCAGAATGGCGGCTGCCCAACGGATCCAGGTCGCGCCAAACCAATCGTCTTCCTGACCCTTATCGAGAATGATTTGCAGGGCGCCGAGCCAGACGGCGAGCAGTCCCAGCCCAATGCCATCGAACTTGCCGGGATGCGCGTCTTTGATATAAGGAGGATCCACCACATAACGGGAAATCATGAATATGGCAAAGGCTCCGACAGGGATGTTGATGTAGAAAGCCCATCGCCAGGAGTAAGTGTCGGTCAACCATCCACCAAGGGTAGGCCCGAGAACCGGTGCGACGACCACACCCAGGGCGAACACGGCCATCGCAAAGCCGCGTTTTTGCGGCGGGAAGGTCTCCAGCAAAATTGATTGTGAAAGCGGCTGCAGTGCTCCGCCTCCCGCGCCTTGCACGGCCCGCGCAATCAGGATCATCGCCAGGCTGGTGGATGACCCGCAAGCGAACGACGAAATCGTGAAGATTACGATGCACGTAATAAGAAACCTCTTACGCCCGAAGCGCAGCGAAAACCAGGAACTGGCCGGCAAGATAATGGCATTGGCGACCAGATAACTTGTCAGCACCCATGTGGCCTCGTCGTTGGTTGCCGACAAACTGCCGGCGATGTAAGGCAGGGCGACGGCGGCGATGGAAGTATCGAGTACTTCCATGAAAGTCGCCAGCATGACGGCGATCGCGACCAGCCAGGGGTTGCCTCCGCTTGGAGCGGAACCGCTTCGTGCCGGTGGTGGCGTCATTTGTTTCTCAGTCCCAAGCCTCAGATCCGGAATGAGCTTTTAAAGATGCGCTGAAAAGCTTTAAGGTTTCAACGTGTTTTGACCGCCGCTGATTTCGATTTGAGAAGTAGCGAACAACGGTCGTCTCAAGTTCGGCTATGATGGCAGGCGGAGAAATTATATGACAGAACAACTAGCCGACAAACGATGTGTTCCCTGCCGCGGGGGTGTGCCTCCGCTCAAGGGGAAGGAGCTTGAGGCGCTCCACAAGGTCGTCCCGCAGTGGAGCGTTATCGAGGAGCATCATCTCAGGCGCGAGTACAAGTTTCCCGACTTTGCCACCGCACTGGAATTCGTCAATCGCGTGGGTGCATTGGCCGAGGAGCAAGGGCACCATCCTGACATTCTGCTGGCGTGGGGAAAAGCCGAGATCACGCTCTGGACGCACAAGGTCGACGGCCTTACCGAGAGCGACTTCATCATGGCCGCCAAGATCGACCGGCTGCAAGGTAGAAAGTAACAAGCCAGCGGTCAGTGATCAGCGTGCGGAACGATTTGCCCGGGCGCGCGACACTGATCACTGACCGCTGCTTGCGTTTGTCTGCGATCCCAGTCGCAACTTGATTCTGAGATCTTCGGCGATCTGTTTGCCGTGGAAGCGGCCGTTCTCGATGAAAATTTCGTTGGTCCGCGATCCGGCGACGATCACGCCCGCGACATAAATCCCAGGCACATTGCTTTCCAGCGAGACCGGATCGCACTCCGGACGATGCTGCTCAGCCGAAAGTTCAATCCCCATGCTGCGCAGAAAATCGTAGTCAGGGTGATAGCCGATGAGGGCGAGCACAAAGTCGTTCTTCAGGCGAAGCGGCCCGCCAGGCGTGTTGATCACTACGTGGTCCACGCCAATTTCCTGCACGCTGCTGTTGAAGTACGCTTCGATCTCATTGCCCTTGATGCGGTTTTCGAGATCGGGCTTGATCCAATATTTGACGTGATGATGTAATTGCGCGCCGCGATAAACCAGGGTGACGCGCGCGCCATGACGCCACAAATCCAGAGCGGCGATGGCGGCGGAGTTCTTGCCGCCGATTACCAGCACATCAGTGTCGTAGTAAGGGTGGGCGTCGCCGTAGTAGTGCGAGACCTTGGGCAAATCTTCGCCAGGAATGCAGAGCTGGTTAAAGAGATCGTAATAGCCAGTGGAGACGATTACTTTGCGAGTTTTGTAGTCGTGAGGACGACCCACTCGGTCGGTGGCCGTGATGCTGAAGTTTCCATCTTCGCCATTCACAGTTTTGACCCATTCGTACTGATGAATGTCGAGATGGTAGTGCTCCGAAACTTTGCGGTAGTACTCCAGAGCTTCTTCCCGAGTGGGTTTTTGCCGGGCCGTGGTGAAAGGGATGTCGCCAATTTCAAGCAGCTCGGGGGTGGTGAAGAACAACATGTTCGGCGGATAGTGATACAGCGAATTCACCAGACAGCCTTTGTCGAGGATGATGACTCGAAGTCCGACTTTTTGTGCTTCGATGGCGCAGGCGAGGCCGGTAGGCCCGGCGCCAATTACCAGCACGTCCGTGCGCTGCTCCGCATGCGGGCGAACTTTGGCCTTGGTCAAAGTTTCAACATCTTCGGCAGTGAGAAAGTCCGGCATGGCGCAGGTCAGAAACCGATGATTCTAGCACGCTGGCGGCTGAGTCGCGGCAGGCTAGGAAGCAGCATTCGCAGCCACGAATAAGCCAGGGCGAACTTCGCGTTCAATGGTGCGGGAAAGCTTATCTTGGGCTATTTCGAGATCGAAGGCGGACTGAAGATTCAGCCAGAAACCCGGGCTTGTATTGAAGTATCGGGCCAGCCGCAACGCCGTGTCCGGAGTTATGCCGCGGCGCTCGTGGACGATCTCGGCAATTCGCGTCACTGGCACGCGAAGATCAAGCGCCAGTCGGTTCATACTGAGCCGGAGCGGCTCCATGAACTCGGCGCGGAGGATTTCGCCGGGATGGATGGGCGGAAGGAGTTTCTGAGACTTAGTCACGAATGAGGCTCCTGTTGGCGGGTCCTGCGACCCTGAATTGTGCTGTGGCGTTGCTTGCTACGACCGTTAGTGATAGTCCACGATCTCGACCGCGTAGGCATTCCCCTCGCGCCAAATGAAACAAAGACGCCATTGGTCGTCAACGCGAATGCTATGCTGTCCTTTTCGTTCACCATATAGCGCTTCCAAGCGGTTTCCCGGCGGCGCTGCCAGGTCGCGCAGTTCTGTGGCGCTTTCCAACTGCCGAAGCTTTCGGCGTACGATCTGCTCGACTGCTTGAAAGCGCCGGCCGCGCTGCCGATGGTGAAGCCGCTCAGTGTCCGCGCAACGGAACGACTTGATCACAATGGGAATTGTATTACGTGCAGCGTTTAACGTCAATCGGTAAACTGTGGGTATAAGTCATGCAACACCGGTATGTGGGTGACATCGGGGATTATGTGAAATTGTCGATTCTCCGGCATTTGGCCCGGGGAAACCGGCTCGGCGTAGCGTGGTGGCTGTTCCCGGACGAGATCCACAACAACGACGGTGGCCACAGACAATACCTGAAGCGGCCCGATGAATGGGAGCGTTTCGACTGCAGCCTGTTCGATGCGTTATCAAGAATTGACGTAGGGAAGGCGCGGAACGTGGCTGCGCTCGAATCGCTCGTCCCGAACGCCATTTTCGCGGGGGAGCCTGTGCCTTGCGACCTTCGGCCCTTCACACGCCGACCAGTCGAGAGAAAACGATGGCTGCTGGATACGAAGGCCCTGTTTAAGGACTGCGATCTCATTTTCCTTGATCCCGACAACGGGATCGCCCCGGCGAGCTTAAGGCCGACACAGCGACGCGCTGGAAAAAGGGTCTTCATCAACGACCTAAGGGAACTCAAAGAGAACGACCAGGCAATAATCATCTACCATCACCACAGCATGTTCAAAGGCGGGCACAAGGCGGAGCTCCGTTATCTCGCCCGACGGCTAAGGGAGGGTGGATTTCGAGTCTGCGGTGCGCTTCGGGCAAAACCGTGGTCTCCCCGGGCCTTTTTCATTCTCGACGGCGACGAAGAGCTTTGTAGCCGAGCACGGGATATCTCGATGATCTGGGACGGGCGGATCGAGTGGCATTCCGATCTGGACTCGGAGTAGCGGCTTGATTCTCCCTTGATATAATTTCGGGTTACCTCATTCATCTCCAGCGCGTTGGTCAGGACACACTATGCCAGCCTCTACAGAACCCGCAAATCGTATGCGCATCGAGTCCGACAGCATGGGAGAAATCGAAGTCCCAGAGAACGTTTATTGGGGGGCGCAAACGCAGCGCTC
>PKVZ01000298.1:0-4099 GCA_003131635.1 Acidobacteriaceae bacterium | reverse complement strand
CAGGCTGCCGACGAAGTGATCGCGGGCAAGCTGAGCGATCAGTTTCCGCTGCGCATCTGGCAGACGGGCAGCGGCACGCAGACCAATATGAACGTGAACGAGGTTATCTCGAACCGCGCCATTGAAATCGCGGGCGGCGAGAAGGGATCGAAGAAGCCTGTGCATCCCAATGATGACGTCAATATGTCGCAATCGTCGAACGATACGTTCCCGGCGGCGATGCACATTGCGGCCGCGGATCGGGTGAAGAACACGCTGATTCCCGCAATCCGCAGTGTGCATGATGCGATCGCGGCCAAGGCGAAGGAATTCCATGACGTGGTGAAAATCGGACGCACGCATCTGCAGGATGCGGTGCCGCTGACGTTTGGCCAGGAGTTCGGTGGCTGGGCCAGTCTGCTGGAGCGCGACATCAAGCGGCTGGAGCAGGCGCTGGACGGGCTTTATGACTTGGCCATTGGCGGGACCGCGGTGGGTACGGGGCTGAACACCCATCCCGAATTCGCCGAGCGCGCCGCAAAAAAGATTGCCGAACTCACCGGACTTCCCTTCCGCTCGCATCCCAACAAATTCGCCGCGCTTTCGGCGCATGATGAGATTGTCTTCGCCCAGGGCGCGATGGAAACGCTGGCCGCGTCGCTGATGAAGATTTCCAACGACATTCGCTGGCTGGCTTCCGGGCCGCGCTGCGGGCTGGGCGAGCTTTCCATACCGGAGAACGAGCCGGGCTCTTCGATCATGCCGGGCAAGGTGAATCCCACACAGTGCGAGGCGATGACCATGGTCTGCGTGCAGGTTCATGGCGCAACTGCGGCGGTGGGATTCGCCGGCTCGCAAGGGAATTTTGAACTCAACGTGTACAAGCCGGTGATGATTTACAACTTCCTGCACTCGGTCACGCTGATTGCCGACGCGTGCCATGGCTATGTTGAGTACATGATCAAGGGGATCGAGGTTGATCGCGCAAAGGTCGACTGGTACGTAAAGAACTCGCTGATGCTGGTGACGGCGCTGGCGCCAAAGGTGGGATACGACAAGGCCGCGCAGATCGCCCATACGGCGCACGTGGAACACACCAGCCTGCGCGAGGCAGCGCTGAAGCTGGGATATCTTACGGGCGAGGAGTTCGATCAGTTGGTTAGGCCGGAGAGGATGACGCGGCCGTAAAGGATTTCGGCCGGGCGTGGCTGCGGCGAGCATTGGATGGCTCGCTCCTGGGCTGTGCCGGGGTACCCCTCCCCCCTCCCCCACCCCGCCTCAATCTTTGGAATCATCGCGTTAGCGCGAAATTCTCCGCAAAATCCGGGTGTCAAAGAACTTAGGTACTAAAATCCGTGAAACAAAGCACTTAGGGGCGCACCTAAATTGGCTTGTGCCGACCGTCACGGCCTCTACCATAATTGCGCGAGTGGTGGGCTGTGGACAAGGTTAGATGTCACAGTGGGCTTGTGGGAATTCTTTGAGTGGCTGGGAAGTCCCCGTGCGCGGTGAGCCTGCGCAATGCAGTTACGTGTCGCAACAGCGCCTGGGGAAACGTGTGGCCCAGCATAGTTCCGCACGAATAAATGAGGTGTGTGCTGCTCTGCGCTTTTCTCTGGGGTGTGATGCAGACTAGTTAGTGGGAGGGTTGCGCCTGTCCCCGAACTTCGACCGCGACGGGCCTGTTCATGTACACTTCCAACTCTCGCACCTAACTTAGCTGCGCTCAGCGTAACTTGCGCGTGCTTCTGCTGCATCACTCCTATAGCGCCGCAGGCAAAATACTTGTGATTAATAAAGACTCCAAGGCCGCCCTGCACGATTTCATCCTGGAGCATGACATCTCTGTTTTGCTTTGTGGACACGTACACCAGCCGCCGTTGGTGGAAGTGCGCAAGGTAAGCCACCTGAAGCAGACGACTCATTTTCTCGACGGGCGTTGCGGCACGACATCACAGCGCAGCACGGTGCCCTACGATTGGACCACGGTTCTCGGGAAGCGTCCCACCGACGAAGATCACTGGCCAAACTCGCTGCTCGTCCACCGGCTGAGTGAGGATGGCGGCGAGGTATCCTGGGAGGCTGAGATTTATCTGGAGCGTTCGGACGGATTTTTCCCAGCCGATCAAGTGCTTTCGCGACCGGTTTCCAAAATCCAACTGACCCTACTGCCGCGGAGTAGGCGTGTGGCAGCTGCCCCGTAAGCCTCAGAATATAAATGGTTTCCCGTCAAATTATATTTTTCAGCCAAGGCGGGGCCGTAGTTGCTATTACCATAATAGGAGGGAACGTGTTCCCATGCCCATGCGGGTTCGGGCAAGTTGAGGATGAGTTCCACGGGATCCATCAACGATCTGGGCGTGGCCTATCGGCAGTACACGCCGGTGCTGCTTCGCGCTCTCGGAGCGTTGGCGAGGAGTGGTTTCGCGGTGCCGCCTTCCGAGGCGCTGGATTTGATTCACGACTTCTTCGTGGATGGCTGGCCATCGGTCCAGACACACTACAACGTAAAAAAGGGGCCGCTCCCCAATTACGTTTACGTGTCGTTCGTTCACTACGCCCGACCGCGGATCGTGAAGCTGAACCGGTTGCGCAGCGCGCTCGTGGATCCCGAGACACTAGAGAAGATCGAGGCTCCCCTCCAGAATTCGCACGGGAAACTGGAACTGCAGCGATGGGCCGAGGCGATCCACAGCCTTCCGGAGCGGGAACGGCAATTTCTGCAACAGTATCTGCATGGAAGCCGAGGGTCGGAGCGGAAACTGGCGACGGCTACCGGTCTTTCCCGCTATGCGGTACGAGAACAACTGGTTCGTGTTATCGGGAAAGTGATCGCGGGGTTCGGTCAGCCGAGGGGTGAGTATGCGGACTGGAGGGTAGCCGAAGCCATCTGGTTGGATGATCGAACGATAGATGAGACGGCCGCCCTGCTGGGACTAGCAGCCGAGGCAGTAAAGCGCGCCCGAGCCCGCAATGTTGAAAAGATTGTCGAAGCGTTGCGACGTTTCGAATCAAATCGTGGAGGTGATGGTGTTATGGCAAGCACCGTAGGTGGAAATGCTCCAATCGCGGTTGAGACACTGCTTTATCGCGCGTTGACGAATCCGGGGAACGAAGCGCTACTGGCGGAACTGCGCGCGCGGTCCAGCGAGATTGTGGACTATCTGGACGCTCACGACTTCGTGCTTCCGGGAACAACTGCGGAGTCGGTCGAAGAGCTATGGATTGCAGAAGTTTATGAGGCAATCGCAGGTGACTCTGCGAGCGCGGCGACATTCGAGACGGAGTTCACGCGCGAATTGTTCCAGGCTTCGCAGAAGGACCTGGCGTCCATCGGCCTCGCGTTTAAGGAAACCCTGTTGCCCGACCTGCCAGTAGCCCTGGTTCGATTTGAAGATTGGTTTGGAAAGGTTCCTCGAGCAACCGATGAGGAACATCTGAACCTACTAAAGCAACCGGACGTGGTGGCGGCTTTCCCTAACTCCGCTGAATTGGCGGTGTATGGGATGACGCCGAGTATGTTTTATTTTGCAACGGAGGCCGTATCCGGGCTTCTCGATCGGCTGATTCGCGCTGCGATTCATGAACCAGTCTTTGTGCTGAAGGAGAAGACCTCGCTGGAGGTTCGTACGGAAGAGGGGGCAGTACAGTTGCGGCTTGAGGACGAGGTAGAGAAGGTAACCGAGTGCAGCCCAGAGCGAGCGAATGCGATGCTGGCATGGCTGCTGCGGGCCGCAGAGTACAAGCCTGCGCTGTTTTCGGGCTTTGAGGCGGAATTCTCGAATGGCCGGCTGTTGTTGCGACATTCGGGGGAGAGATACGGGAATCTGTACCAGAGATGGAGTTTGGCATTCGCGACTCCGTGAGTCGAACATATCTGAGGGACGGCGGGCGGCCCATTCAAGCCCGGTTTTGTTTGAGTGGGGGTGTTCACACGTCACAGACCTTGGTCCGGCGAACAAACTAGGTTGTCCTCATGCCATGGGGACTCACGCGTTTTCAGCGCAGTGGGCAGAGTCATTTTGTCACTTTCTGCTGTTACCACCGCTGTCCAGAAACGGCAAACCTCAGCGGCTGAAAGCCGCATCCGTTTCGGCAGCCCTACGGCACCCTTCGGCTC
>PKVZ01000291.1 GCA_003131635.1 Acidobacteriaceae bacterium | reverse complement strand
ATGGATTCCGAAACCGCCGTCCACGGCATCATCGGCTCCTCCGCAAAAATTCAGGAAGTGCTGCGCATGGCCTCCCGTCTCAAGGACACGCGCACCTCCGTTCTCATCTCCGGCGAAAGCGGCACCGGCAAAGAACTCATCGCCCGCGCCATTCACTTCCGAGGTGCCTTCGCCAACCGTCCCTTCGTCGCCGTCGATTGCGGCTCGCTGGTACCCACGCTGATTGAGAGTGAACTCTTCGGCTACGAAAAAGGAGCCTTCACCGGCGCTCTGAAATCCAAGCAGGGACTCTTTGCCTCCGCTGACACTGGCTCGGTTTTCCTCGATGAAATCGGCGAATTGCCGCTCGAACTGCAAGCCAAGTTACTGCGTGTGTTACAGGAAAAAGAAATTCGCCCCGTGGGCAGCAACCAGCGCGTAAAAGTGGACGTGCGCATCATCGCCGCCACCAATCGCGATCTCGAAGCCGCCTATCAAAACGGAACCTTCCGCAAAGATCTTTACTTCCGCCTCAACGTTGTGACCGTGCACGTGCCCGCGTTGCGCGAGCGCCGCAGTGATATTCCCATGCTGGTGCAATGGTTCTGCGAACGCTACGCTCCCGGCGCGGATCTGCGCGTCTCCAGCGCCGCCATGAAAGCTCTCATGAATTACGACTGGCCGGGCAATGTGCGCGAACTGGAAAACTGCGTCGAGCGCGCTGTCGCCCTCGGCGATGGAACTCTCATCGACCTCAGCGATCTTCCTAACTCCATCGCCGCCATCGATTCGCCCTCGTCACGAATGTCGTCAGCCGCCGCGCCCGAACTGGTTTCCGATCTCGCCGCCGCCGCTGAATTGCGTTCCACCGGCAGCGCAGCCGCAGCGCCGCTCTCCACCACCGATCTCGAAGATATCGAACGCGCCACCATCCAGCGCGTCTTCGAACAGGTGAAAGGAGATAAAGCCCTCGCCGGACGCATGCTGGGCATCAGCCGCGCCACCCTCTACCGCAAACTCAAACGCTACAACATCACCGGCAATCCAGGGGCGGGACCATCCACCCACGCGCTGCAGTAGGTCTATGCTTGTGTGGGATGGACACTCTTGTCCGTCGCTTTTGACCTTGCACTTGCCTTTGACTGAACTTGCCTCTTGGCCTTGACGCTGAAAAGCCTCATCGAGTCAAACCCCGCACGGACGCCGCATTCGCGGATTGCAAAACAGCCTCCCAGTAGTCTAGTATTGCTCTGCCCACCCCCGTGGTCCGTTGCATTCTCCCGATTCTTCTCACGATTCGACGGCTCGACCAGCGGAGGCCTTTTCACGATGACTCGCCAAGCATCTTCATTATTCGCCGGCAAGCTTTTCGCCTGCGTCGCCTTATTCACGCTTGCCAGCGTCGTTCCTGCGAGCGCGCAGACCGAGAGCGACATTCTCGACTTCCAATGCAACACGACCACCGGGGCGTACCCGCTCGGTGCCTTGGCTTCCGGCGGGGACGGAACGCTCTACGGCACGACCAGCGTAGGGGTTGATTGCGGCACGGTGTTCAAGCTGACGCCCCCAGTTGCCCAAGGGAAAGCCTGGAAATACAACCTCCTCTATTCGTTCACATGCGTCGAGGATGGAGCTTCTCCAACCGGCAGTCTTTTACTCGGGAAGGCCGGTAAGATTTACGGTACAACCCAGAACGGCAGTGGATCAGGATACGACTCTACCGGGATCGTGTACGAACTCACGCCTCCGGAAGAGCCGGGTAGCCCTTGGACGGAAACTGTTCTCTACAAATTCAGTGGCGGCACCGACGGGGGTAACCCAACCAACGGAGTAATCGCTGACAGCGAAGGTAAGCTGTACGGCACGACTCGGCTTGGCGGCAAATTCGGGTACGGAACTGTCTTCCGCCTATCGCCTCCAGCGCAGGTGGGCGGAGTATGGAAAGAAACCGTCCTTTATAGCTTCCAACTCCAGCAGGACGGCGGTTACCCGGACCCGACAGGTCTCGTCATGAGTGCATCCGGCTCGCTGTACGGAGCGACCAGCGCCACAACTCGATACAATGTCGGGACAGTGTTCGAGCTAAGCCCTCCATCCAGCGGCAAGGGCAATTGGGCCTTAAACGTTCTATACGAATTCCGCGGAAACGCGGATGGCGGCCAACCATCCGGCAGCATGGTTTTCGACGGCACCGGCGCGCTATACGGAACCGCTTTAGAGGGTGGTAGCTTGGGCAACGGCGTCATATACAAGCTATCTCCGCCTACCGCGCAGGGCGGAACTTGGACCGAAAGCGTCCTTTACACTTTCCAGGGTGAGGGTGTAGGCGACGGCTATTACCCCGTCGGCACCCCCGCGTTCGACAGTACAGGCGCAATTTATGGTGTGACCGAGAGCGGCGGGATTGAGTCTTGCGGCGGTAACGATACCGGCTGTGGCGTCGCATATAAACTAAGTCCACCAGTATCTCAAGGTGGAGAATGGACAGAGCAAGTGCTGCACGCTTTCACCGGCGGCAGCGACGGTAACAATCCTCAGGCCCCGGTAATCGTCGTTGGCACGACAGTCTACGGCACGACTTGGTGGGGCGGTACTGGACCCTGTCAGCTTAACGCGGGAGGCAATGGCTGCGGCACCGTGTTTCAGATCACGCAGCCATAATCAACCCATCTGGCCCCACATCACCACAACGCAAAACGGCCCCGATAGCCCATCGGGGCTGTTTCAAAAATAAGTACCAAACGGTGCTTGCCACGCCTCATTCATAGCCCACCTCAACCTCGGTATGACGCCAGTAACTTTATTTACCCCTCGTATTGCAGTACCTTGGTGTAGTGTCCAGAAGTTCGTAACCGTCTGCGCATTCGCGCCTGCTTTGGAGACAACATGAGCCGCTCTGTACTCGTTCGCTTGTTTCTCGTCGGGTTCTTCATCACTGCCCTATTCACGGGATGTTCGCGCGATC
>PKVZ01000114.1 GCA_003131635.1 Acidobacteriaceae bacterium | reverse complement strand
ACCGAGGATGGCGTGACGTTTCGCTCCCATCTTGACGGTTCATCGCATTTCTTCAGCCCGGAGAGCGCCATGGCCGCGCAGATCGGGTTGGGCGCCGACATCATCATGGCTTTCGATGAGTGCACCGAGTACCCCGCCGACCGCGCCCGCACCCAGGCTTCAATGGAATTGACTTTGCGCTGGGCCGAGCGCAGTAAGAAATATTTCGAAGAACATAAGAACGAAGTTCCTTGGACCAGCAATGGCCATGTGGGGACGGCCGCCCTCGGCTGTCCGGGCGAGCGAAGCTCGCTTGGTTTCGCTGGCGGCATTCGAGCAGATAGACAGGAATCGGGCCTTCGCTCCGCCGGACAGCCGAGGGCGGCTGTCCCCACATACGAAGGCAGGACCCAGTCTCTCTTCGGCATCGTTCAGGGCGGCATGGATCTAGCGCTCAGAAAGGAGTCCGCCGAGCGCACCATCGAGATCGGATTTCCCGGCTACGCCATCGGCGGTCTAAGCGTCGGTGAGCCTCGGGAGCGCACCCGCGAGGTGGTCGAAGCCACGCTCGAACACCTTCCCGCCGACAAGCCGCGCTATTTGATGGGAGTCGGCACGCCTGAGGAGATTGTCGAATACTCCCGCCTGGGCGTCGATATGATGGATTGCGTCCTGCCCACGCGGGCGGCGCGGCATGGCCTGCTGTTCACTTCGGAAGGAAAAATTTCTATCAAGCAGGCGCGCTATGCCCAGGACGCCGCTCCGCTCGACCCCAATTGCCGCTGTCGCGTGTGCCAGCGCTATTCCCGGGCATACTTGCGGCACCTTTATGCTTCGAATGAAGTGCTGGCTCAGGTCTTAAATACCCAGCATAACCTGAGTTTCTACCTTGACACTATGCGGCGGGTGCGTCATTCTATTCGACTTGGGGAAGAGTGACGTTTTTTCTAGCTTCTGGTCTCGACCTGAAACCGTGACCTTCCCGGAAAGACCCCCGGATCCAAGCCTGAAGTTTACGATCCGGCCGGAATCGAGCAGCACCCCGTCATGAAATGACAGGCCGCTGAGCCAGTAGGCGTGGGCGGCGGTTCGCGGACGAGCGGTGCGGAAGTGCGTGAGCAAAGAAGTCGTTCGGTGAATTATTTTGGCAAATATGCAACTTTTCTTAGCGATGCAGGCGGGCGGTGGCGGAATGGGCTGGTTGAGCGTCGCCCCGCTTATTTTCATTTTTGCGATCTTCTATTTTTTGCTGATCCTTCCCCAGCAGCGCCGCCAAAAAAAGTGGACGGCCATGCTGGATGCGCTCAAAACTGGCGACAAAGTCGTCACCAGCGGAGGCTTGCGGGGGACGATTATGGCGCTCAAGGATGATTCCGTTCATCTGCGCGTTCCTCCCAATAACATCCTGCTGGAAGTGACCAAGGCCTCCGTCACCCAGGTCACCACTACCGAAGAAGAAGTTAAGACGAAATAGATTTGGAACTTTTCAGCAGCGGTTGAGAATACGCGGCTGTTGGTCGTGGCAGGCCACGGAACGTTGTTTAGGGTAGGGCACGGCAGGTGTTTGGGTAGGGCACGGCAGGCGTTTAGGTAGGGCACGGCTTCAGCCGTGCCATCAGGCGGGTCTCTGTAGTGGGCTTTAGCCCCTGAGGGGCACCCAGCCTTCGGAGAGCTGTTCGGATTTTGGATTTATTTATCATGAATAAGAATCTGCTTTGGAAGTGGCTACTCATCGTCGGGGTTCTCCTCGTCTTTTTGTTCGGGATCTTCGGCATTCCTCAGACCTTTTCCGGCCAGGGCCTGCTCGCGTCCATGACCAAGCGCATTCAGCTCGGTCTGGATCTGCGCGGCGGAACGCATTTGATCCTGCAGGTGCAGGTGAACGACGCGATCAACGTCGATTCCGACAATGCGATCGAAATCCTCAAAGAGCAGCTGAATAAGAAAAAAATCGCTTTCGCGGACATCTCCAAGCCCGATCCGCTGAACACTCCCGACCGCGTCGTCCTCAAGGGCGTTCCGCCGGAGTCGCGGAAAGATCTGCTGGACATCGCCAACGAGCGCCTCCCTGAGTACAACCTCACTTCCGGGGCGGACAACACCTTTGTGTTGTCGATGAAGCCGCAGACGCTCAGCGAGCTGAAAGATAGGGCTGTGACCCAGGCGATCGAGACCATCCGCAATCGCATTGACTCTCTGGGCGTGAGCGAACCGACCATTCAGGAACATGGCCTCGGCCAATATCAGATTCTGGTGCAGTTGCCCGGCGTTGACGACCCAGCCCGGGTGAAGGACATCATGCAGTCCACCGCCATGCTTGAAATCAAGCAGGTTTTAGGTGGGCCTTATCCCAGCGAAGACGCCGCGAGGCAGGATAAGGGCGGAGTCTTGCCGGCGGATGCGATTCTGCTGCCTGGGCATGGCGCTCCGGGAGCAGCCCCGGGCGAAGAAGCCTGGTATCTGGTGTCGCGCGTTTCCGCTGTCCGAGGGAAGGATTTGCGCGATGCGCAGCCCAATACCGACCAGAACGGCCAGCCCAGCGTGCATTTCCAGCTAACCGGTGAGGGCGGTCAGCGCTTCTATAACTTCACCTCCGCCCACGTGGGCGAGAGGCTTGGCGTGATTCTCGATAACCGGGTGCAGGAAGTTGCCAACATTAAAGAGGCGATCCGCGACACCGGCGAAATCAGCGGTGGCAGCATGAGCCAGCAACAAGCCAAGGATCTCTCCATGATCCTGCGCTCCGGCGCCCTGCCCGCGGGTATCAAGTATCTGGAGGAGCGCACCGTCGGACCGTCGCTGGGTACGGATTCAATCCGCGCCGGGGTTCGTGCCGCGGTGGTGGGCATGCTCGCGGTGCTGATCTTCATGCTCATCTACTACCGCGCGGCGGGCATTAATGCCGACGTCGCGCTCTTGCTAAACCTGATCATCCTGCTCGGATTCATGGGCTATTTCGAAGCTGTGTTGACGCTGCCCGGAATCGCCGGAGTGATCCTCACGGTCGGTATGGGCGTGGACTCCAATGTGCTGATTTTCGAGCGTATTCGGGAAGAATTGCGCAACGGCAAGACGCCGCCATCCGCGGTGGATCAAGGTTTCAGCCATGCCTGGATCACCATCGTGGATACCCACGTCACCACCATCGTCTCGGCGGCCATCCTCTTCCTGTTCGGAACCGGACCGGTGAAGGGATTTGCCGTGACGCTGACATTTGGTCTACTGGCGAACTTGTTTACGGCCGTATTCGTTTCGCGCGTAATCTTTGACTGGATCCTGAGCCGCAAACAGCGCGGCGACGCATTAAGCATTTAAGTAAAACAGGTTTCAAAGTTCCAAAAGTTGCAAGGTTTCAAGGCATCGCTGACGTACATTGAAACTCTGAAACTCTGAAACTTTGAAACCTCTGAAACCCTGGAACATGGGATTTCGTCTTGGTTAAATAAAACAGGTTTCAAAGTTCCAAAAGTTTGCAAGGTTCAAGGCATCGCTGACGTACATTGAAACTCTGAAACTTTGAAACCGCTGAAACCTTGGAACACGGGAGTTCGTCTTGGTTAAATAAAACAGGTTTCAAAGTTTCAAAAGTTTGCAAGCATCGCTGACGTACATTGAAACTCTGAAACCTTGAAACCTCTGAAACCTTGGAACATGGGAGTTCGTCTTGGAGTTCTTTCGCAATACCAGCATCGATTTTCTGGGCAAGAAGTGGTATTTTCTGGCCTTCTCGCTCGTCTTCAGTGTGGCTGGCATATTCTCCATGCTGTTCTGGCATGGCATCCCGTACGGCGTGGACTTCCGCGGCGGAACCCTGGTGTACGTGAAGTTTTCGCACACGCCCAATGACAACGCATTACGCGCTGCCATGGATCGTGCCGGTCTGCACAACGCCAAGATTCAACGCTACGACCAGCCTTCGAACAACGAAGTGCTGATCGACCTAGACGTCCAGGAAACCAGTGAGAAGGCGCTGGACGAAGGCAAGACCCGGATCATCAGCACGCTTGAGACTAGCGCCCCCGCCGGCAAACTGGACCTGAATAATTCCAGTTCCCTGGCCATCAAAAATTATCTGATGGACAAAGATCCCATGCACCTGGGCTCGGATGCGGATCAGAAATATACTCAGCAAGCCCAGGCGGTCGTGGATGCCCGCGACAAAGGACAAGGCGGCGTTCTGAGTTCGTTCGACCAACTCAAGGGCGGCGTCGATCCGGCGGTGGCGGCCTCTTTGCCCGACGGCTTTTACCTCTCGGATTTCAGTGTACGCAACGTCGAGATCGTCGGCCCACAGGTGGGTGCTCAGTTGCGCCGGCAGGCCCTGCTGGCCACGGCTTATTCCCTGGCCGGAATGCTGATTTACCTGGGATTCCGCTTCGAGTGGATCTACGGCGTCGCCGCCGTGGTCACCGTCTTTCACGACACGTTGATCACCGTGGGCTTTTTCTCGCTGCTCAACAAAGACATTTCTCTTACCGTAATCGCCGCCATCCTGACCTTGATTGGTTACTCTAATAACGACACGATCGTGGTATTTGATCGCATCCGGGAAAACATTAAACTCATGCGGCGGGAAAAACTGTCGGAGATCGTTAACCGGAGCATCAACCAGACCTTAAGCAGAACCATCTTGACAGCCGGCCTAACCTTCCTTACCGTACTCGCACTCTATTTATTCGGCGGCGAGGTGCTTCGCGGGTTCAGCCTCGCCCTGGTAATCGGCATTTTGATAGGAACGTATTCGTCGATCGCTATTGCCGCACCGATCCTAGTGGCTTATCAGGATTGGCGGATCAGCAAAGGCAAGCGGCCGGCTGCAATGCCTGTGCGGGCCAAGTAATCGTCCCGATAGCGCTGCGGGCGATTTTGTGATACGCCTGTTGTTGTGCCAGTTTCATTGCGGAAAGGGCCTGATTTGCCCTGGATCCGCTGCGAAGTCGATTTTGGGAGCAAAGGGGAGTCAGTCGGTGTCTAACTTCACGTAGGCTCTAAGCAGGGAGACAATTATGTTTGAAGATAGCCTTCTGGAATCCGGTGGCAGGCTGAAGACGAAGCGGGGACGAACCACGACATTCGCGATCATTCTTGAGATAGGTTTGATCGGCCTCATGGTTCTGATGCCCCTCATCTTCACCGAAGCCCTACCCAAGCAACAATTGATGACTTTCCTGGTGGCTCCGCCTCCACCCCCTCCACCACCCCCTCCGGCAGCCGCTCCGGTCAAGATCGTTAAGCAGATTCAGACCGATATCGTGAACGGCGCCCTCCGCACACCTACGAAGATCCCGCAAAAGATTCAGATGATTAAGGAAGACGAAGCCCCGCCCGCAATGGCATCCGCTGGCGTGGTCGGTGGCGTTCCGGGAGGCATTCCTGGCGGCCAGATGGGCGGCGTGATCGGCGGAATTATCAGTTCCACGCCCGTAGCCGTGCCCAAGGTCGCTACTCCTCAACGCGTCCGTGTGTCGGCTGGCGTTACGTCAGGCCTTTTAATCCGGAAAGTCAATCCTACCTACCCGCCTTTGGCGCGCCAGGCCCGCATTTCAGGAACAGTGGTCCTGAGGGCGGTGATCAGCAAGGATGGTTCTATCGAAAACCTCTCCTTGGTGAGCGGGCATCCAATGCTGGCTCCGGCGGCGATTGACGCCGTGAAACAGTGGAAGTATAAACCGTATCTGCTCAACGGCGAGCCCGTGGAAGTGGATACCGAGGTACAAGTCAACTTCACTCTGGCCGGAGGTTAGCCCCGGCCCGCTTGAAGCGGTTGCATTAGCGATTGCGTTAGAAATTGTTAAGAAAAGCGGCCCTCCCCCCTTCCCACCTTAAACCGTGGCCGGGAGAGACCTTCTACCCGGCGCTACAGCAAGCGCAGTGGCATCCAAAGAAGGGTTATTCAGGGCCGAAAGCGGATCCTTCAGGAGCCGCGCTGCAACTTTGTGTCGTCGGATCTTGACAGTTGTCTTCGATTTCGCATCAAAGTCTAAGAAGTTCCGAGGAGGGAAAAGCAACTCATGTTAGCTAACGTGGCAGTAGCAGCTCTCAATCATGTTCCCCGAGTCGCCGCCTGGATTGTGCAAGAGGGTGGCGCAGTGGGATGGGATCCGATTTCGCTCTGGAAGCAGATGGGTATCATTGCGAAGATCGTGGTCGTCATCCTGTTCATTATGTCGGGTTGGTCGATTGGCGTCATGATTGACCGCGCCATGGCATACAACGCGGCCCGCAAACAGTCTCGCGCTTTCGCTCCCGCGGTTGCCGGAGCCCTGCGCGATGGCCGCATCGACGAGGCCATCAAAGTCGCCGAGCGCAACAAGAAGAGCCATCTGGCCAAAGTTGTCACCGCCGGCCTGATGGAGTTCAAAGCTCACCAGGATAGCCCCGGAGCCATTCCCGGCGAAACCATTGAAGCCTCCAAACGCGCTCTGGAGCGCACCGAAGCCATCGTCCACGCCGAACTCAAGCGTGGACTCGGCGGTCTGGCCACCATCGGTTCGACAGCCCCCTTCGTGGGCCTGTTCGGCACCGTGATGGGCATTCTGAACGCCTTCAAAGGTATTTCCGAGCAGAAAGCTACCGGTCTGGGCGCAGTCGCAGGCGGCATTTCGGAGGCGCTGGTGACCACCGCCTTCGGGCTGCTGGTGGCCATCCCTGCCGTCATGATGTTCAACTACCTCACCGGCCGCGTCGAAGCGTTCGATGTGGAGATGGACAATTCGTCGAGCGAACTGATCGACTACTTCCTGAAGCGGCGGGACATTCGCCGGACCTAGGGCTCTCGCAGTCTCGGGGGCGATGCCGCAATGAGTTGCTGTCCGACGCTGGGAACCGTTCCCAGCGTCGGCCTTCCCAACCCAGGCGGAAATCGATTCGGTCCTGGCTCCGGCTGACGGGTTTTACTGGCAACTGGCCACCGGCAACTGGCCGCTGCCGTTAGGAGAATCACGCTATGGCAATCGCAAAACGAAACGAAGGCGCCAAAGTCAACTCCGATATCAACGTAACTCCCATGGTTGACGTGATGTTGGTGCTGCTGATTATCTTTATGGTCATCACCCCCATGCTGCAGAAAGGTATCAGCGTGGACATGCCGAAAGTAAATAATCCCACGCCCATGGCTGATGCGGATAAGGAAGATGCTCTCCTGGTATCCATCATGCGCGACGGGACCGTCTACTTCGGCACCGACAAAATCAACGTAGACAGTCTGACCGGCAAGGTGAAGGATCGCCTCGCCAACCGCACTGACAAGCGCGTCTACGTGAAGGCGGATGCCCGCGCCCACTTCGGCAATGTGGTCCAGGTAGTGGACGGTGTACGCGCCGCGGGTGTGGATGATCTCGGTTTGCTGACCGATCAGAGAAAAAGTACTCCAAACGCTCCGCCCGCCGCTCCGGCGCCTGGGCAATGAAGTGAGTGAAGTGAAGTGTGTGAGGTAAGAGGAGATCGATTATGAGTATGGCAATGGGAAGCGGCGGAGGTCAAAGCGCAAATATTAACGTCACTCCGCTCATTGACGTGCTACTGGTGCTGCTCATCATTTTCATGGTGATCACGCCGCTGACGCCGAAAGGTCTGGATGCGCTGGTTCCTCAGCCGCCTCCGCCGAACGCACCCAANNAAAATCAATCAGGAAGATGCCACCTGGGACAATCTGCAAGGCCGCCTGGCTGATATCTACAAAACCCGCGCCGAGAAGGTAATGTTCGTGAAGGGCGATGACGCCATCCCCTTCGCCGATGTCGCCAACGTGATTGACATTGCCCATGCTGCGGGAGTAGATAAGGTCGGTCTGATTACGGCGAAGATCGAAGCGGGCGGCTAAACCGCTCGTCCGCGTTTCACGCAAGAGCCCGGAAGAAGGCCGCGCATCGCATTCAGCACGCGCTCGGGAAGCCAAATATCCCGTGCGCGTGTGCTAACGTTCGGTCAGCGCTTGTCAACTTGATGTCTCTGGGCCTAGGATGCTGTGGCAAGGGAGACTTATACCGCAATGAATAAATCTATTCGACTGTTCACGCTGGCGGCCGCTATGCTGGCAATCTTATCCTCCGTGGGCTGCGGCAAACTGCGCGCCCGCGACCAGCTCAACAAGGGCGTCACCGCCTACAAAAACGCCAAGTACGAAGAGGCCATTGACCACTTCCAGCAGGCCGTTGCCCTCGATCCCACCCTGATNNCCCGATAACAACAAAATGGCGGAACAGGCCATCGAGCAATACCAGCACGTGCTCGACATGAACCCGGCGCGCGATCAGAAAGTGAATTCCGCCAAGGGCATCGCTTACCTGTATCTCAATATGAAGAAGTTCGACGACGCCAAAAAATATTACCGCATGGCCGCCGACATCGATCCCAACGACCCCGAACCCTATTACTCCGTCGGCGTCATCGACTGGACCGCCTGCTATCAGCCCCGCATGGAGGCGCGCGCCAAACTCGGCATGAAGCCGGACGAGAACCTCAATCCCAAAAACAAAGACGAGAAAAAAGCCTGCGCCGAATTGAAAGTCAAGAATGCGCCCTTAATTCAGGAAGGCATCGACAGCCTGAATAAAGCCATCCAGCTTCGTCCCGATTACGACGACGCCATGGCCTATCTGAATCTCATGTACCGCGAAAAAGCCGACGTCGAATGCGACGACCTCGCCGCCCGCCAGGAAGATCTCAAAACCGCCGACCAATGGGTCGACAAAACCCTCAGCACCAAAAAAGCCAAAGCCGAAAAACAGCCCGGCACCAACGGCATCACCATGGATCAGCCAAAGTAAGATCAGCCAAAATAAGACCGATGTTTTGAAAGGGCGCGACTTCAGAGGTTGCGGAAAAACTCCCGACGGGTGGCCCATTCAAGCCGTCTTTTGGCTTGAGTGGGGCAGTTCTATCGCTGGACGTATCCTTCTGTGGTTCGCTAAGCAACAAGTGAAACATGCTCGGGCATGACGACCTACCCGTAAACCCGAAGCCTGAAGCCTGAAGCTCCGCCGCACCCGCCCCCAAGCCGACTCGAAGATTCGTTCGGCTTGGTAGTGGCTCAGTTTGAATTTATTCCCCTACGAGGCCGTCATCCTGAAACGCGGCGTACTTCAGCCGCGTGAGGGCTCTCCCATAGAGTTCGGGGTCATCCTGAGTGCAGCCGTT
>PKVZ01000202.1 GCA_003131635.1 Acidobacteriaceae bacterium | reverse complement strand
ACCTGATGTCCCTTCGCCGCCTGCTTGCGCACAAAGTCCCAAACCTCGGGAGAGCGGTCGTCGGTAATTCTTCTGGTGACAATCGGGGTACGGCCCGGGGGAAGTTCGTCGAGCACGCTGANNCGCCCCCACGACAGCCGCCGGGGACGGCGGCGCTACTTCTGATTTCTTCATCAACTTAAGCCGCTGCAAGACGCCGAAGCGGTGCTGCTCGTCAACGATGACCAACCCCGGCTTCGCGAATTCGACTTTCTCTTCCAGCAGAGCATGCGTGCCAATCACGAGCTGCGCGTTGCCCTGCGCGATGTGGCGGCGGATTTCGCGTTTGCGGTCGGCCTCCAGAGAGCCGGTCAGCAGGACGATGCGGTACCCGGCGTTCTCCAGAATTCTGCGCGCGGAAAAGTAATGCTGCTGCGCGAGAATCTCCGTGGGCGCCATCAATGCCACCTGATAACCGTTTTCGATGGCGATGATCGCCGCCTGGAAGCTGACGATGGTCTTTCCAGAACCCACATCCCCCTGCAGCAAACGCCGCATGGGGTAAGGCTTTTGCATGTCATCGGCGATTTCTTTCAAGACTCGCTTTTGGGCCGCGGTGGGATGAAACGGCAGAATTTTCTTGATCGCCTGGCGAACCCGGTCGTCCAGCCGAAACGCAATTCCAGTCTCCGTCTTTTGCTGACGGCGCCTGAGTTCCAATCCCAGCTCGACAAAAAACAATTCCTCAAAGATCAGACGCACGTGCGCGGGCGTGCGCGAGGATTGCAAATCTTCGAAGCTCTCGCCGGCCTCGGGCCAGTGAACTTTCCACAGCGCCTCGCGCGGCGAAAGCAGCGCCAGACGCTCGCGTACGGCCGCCGGAATGGTTTCTGCGAGTTCGGGAGTCAGATCGTCGAGCGCGGTGCGGATGACCCGGCGAAACCAGCGAGCGGTCACGTGCCCTTGTCCAGCCGACTCATAGATGGGCACAATGCGGCCTACCTCCAGCGATGCGGCCGCCTTGGCATCGGCGCCGTCTCCGCCGGACTCACCTAACATTTCAAACTGCGGCTGGATGATCTGCAGTTCTCCGTGCTGATCTTGTTCCACCTTGCCGTAGAGCGCGATCAGTTCGCCGGGTTTGAACTTATCCTGCAGGTAGGTGGCGTTGAACCAGAGGCATTTCAGCCGGGATCGTCCCTGACCCACGGTCAACTGGAAGATGGGCATGCGGCGGGTACGAAACAATCCCGAGTTGCGGACCTCGCCAATCACGGTAGCCATTTCGCCGGGACGCAATTCCGCAATCCCGCGCGGATTCAGCCGGTCTTCATAACGAAAAGGCAGGTAATTCAGCAGGTCCCCGACCGTGACAATTCCCTTGGTCGCGAGAATCTCCGCCAGCTTCGGACCAATTCCCTTGACGTATTGCACGGGCGTGGTGAGTTCTAGCATGGTGGAGGTTCTCAAGGAATGTTAGCAGCAAGTCATGGCAGAAATGTGTTGCACGGCGATCGAAGGATTTCGGCTTCTGAATAAAGCCATGTCCCCCTGGAGGGCGGGCGGAGGACGTTATCGAGAATTCTTGTACGAACGGCTTTCACCGCCTCCGCGCACCTGACCTCAGCCGCCTGGCCTCAACTCGGCGTCTAACAATTTGTGCTGGTCAAGCTGCTCCAAGCTCTGTTGGCCAGTGTGCTGGGCAACCTGGCCTATTTCCTGCTTGCCGCGCATCGGCTGCTGCCGCGCCACCGGCCGTTTCAGATGGACGCGGGCCTGCTCCTGGATTTTTTCATCTGCCTCGCGTTTTATGTTTTGATCCGCACCTCAGCCAAGCGGAAGTGAGGGAATCACCGACACCTCTGGCAGGGAAATGCCTGGTTACTTTGGGAACCTGCTGGAGCCCTTCGGTCACGTTACGATATCCCTAACGTATGAACAAAATCGCGGTCCTGTACGATGCGGGACAGGCCGTGCTCTCCACCTTTGATTTGGATGAGGTGCTGCAGCGCATTCTGGGCATCGCGCACGACTATTTTCATCTGCGGAATGTGGCGATTGTGCTGCTCGACAAGCAGTCGCAGGAGTTGTACGTCCGCTCGCAGATTGGCTGGGACGAAGGCCAGGACAAGCATCGGCTCTCTCTGGGCCAGGGAATCACGGGAGCTGCGGCGCTCAAGAAATTGCCGGTTTATGCCCCCGACGTCAGCCAGGATGCGCGCTATTTCTGTTCCGCAAAATCTACGCGGTCGGAGCTGGCCGTTCCCTTGATGGTGAATGACGAAGTGGTGGGCGTGCTCGATTGCCAGAGCGATCGCGTGGACCACTTTGATTCGGAGACCATCGATCTGCTGACGCTGTTCTCCACCCAGGCGTCGATAGCCTTGCAGAATGCGCGGCTTTATTCGCTGGAGCAGCAACGGGCGCGTCAACTGCAGGCGATCAATGCGATTGCACAGCAAACCACAGCGGTTTTGGATCTGGAAGATTTGCTGAGTCGAGTTTGCCAGCTGATTCAGGACGCCTTCCACGTATCGCATGTCTCGCTTTTCCTAAGGGAAGATCACGATCTGGTGCTGCGGGCCCATCACGGAACTCTTACTCCGTGCATTCCGGAAGGCGGCCGTTTTGCGGCGACGGCGGAACCTTGGGCGAGCATCCTTGCCGATAGCTGCACCGCGATGGACAAAGATCTCTGCAAGGCGCCTGCCCACACGAAGTTCTTCGCCGAAACGGCCTCGCGCATGTGCATACCGCTGGTATCGTTCGGACAGACGCTGGGAGTGCTCGCCCTCGACAGCGCCAAGGTGGATGCCTTTCGTGACGGCGATCAGCAGTCGCTCGAATCGGTTGCCGATATTTGCGCCACCGCAATTCAGAATGCCCACTATGTTGACCGGGTTAAACAGCTTGCCTACCTGGACGGTCTAACCGGCATTTTCAACCGTCGATTTTTTGAATTGCGCATCATGGAAGAGATTGAACGTGCCCGCCGCTACGGAACGGGTATGGCCGTGATCATGGCCGACATTGACGAGTTCAAGCGGTTGAATGACGAGTTCGGACACGTGCTGGGCGATGAAGTGCTGCGCCAGGTTTCCTCTCTGTTTCATCAGCAACTGCGTAAGGTGGATGTGGTGTGCCGCTATGGCGGCGAGGAGTTTGGCATCCTGTTGACCCAGGTCAAGCCACAACAGGCCATGGCGGTGGCGGAAAAACTCCGCAAGATGGTGGAGGGCTGGCAGTTTCCGGGCGTGCCCCGGACCGTGACCATCAGCGCTGGAGCCGCAACTTTTCCCCAACACGGCACCACCCGCGACGGGCTCGTAAGGGCCGCGGACAGTGCCCTATATGCCGCCAAGCAGGCTGGACGCAATAAAGTCTTCCTGGCCTCAGCGGTTCGCCGGCAAGCGGCAGGCGCCTAGGCGCACGCAGGCGCGCATTGGCGGCGCGCATTGGCCCAAACACAATTGTCATCCCGAGCGAAGCGAGGGATCTTGGGGTCTGCTGGCGGTGACAGTATCGCGGCGGAATGAACCAGGATCCCTCGCTGCGCTCGGGACGACAGTTTTACGGCGAGGACGACAGTTTTCCGTGGTCTAGGGGATATTGGGCTAGATGTCGAGCCAGTCGCCCTGCAACTGGTGCCGAAGGCGTTCCATTTCCTGCTGCAGTTTCTGGCGGCTCTTTTCGAGTTCTTCCCGAAGCTGGGGCGTGAATTCCTGCCTCATTTTCTCCGCTTGCTCCCTTAATTGTTCTCGCTGCGAGCACAGAGACTCGCGCAACTCCGCCGTGGCTTTGCGAGTTTGTTCGCGGGCTAGTTCCATCTCCGGCTGAAGTTTCGCGATTTGGTTTTGCACTTCGCTGAACTCAGTCTGGCTCTCGGCATCGAATTCCGGCGCTTCGAAGCTCTCTTCAATCACCATGCCGGAGTCCTTGCGCTCGGGCAAGGTGAGGGTGAGCGTCTGTTCCTTCCGGTCGCGGATCACGCCCACACTGACGGATCCGGCGTTGCGGTCGCGCAGGGCGTGAGTGAAGTCGCTGGTGTCGTGAACCGGCTGATTGCCCACGCGAGTAATCACGTCGCCGGCGCGCAGGCCTGCCTTATCGGCGCGGCTGCCTTTTTCCACCGACCGCACCAGCACTCCATTTCCGTTCTTGGCCCCAAAAAACTCACCCAGCTGCGGCGTGAGATTCTCCACCATCAGTCCGCTGCGCATCGAGGAATGCACATAAACTACGCCAATGTTGGGGATCTCAATATCCGGCATGTTGGGCATCGGTGGAATGTTGGGGATCGGCGGAATCTGAACATGGAAATCCTTGTCCATAAACTTGTCCTTCGAAAGATCCCCCCATTCCTTGCTGCGATTGGCCAACTGCACCTTGATGGTCAAGGGCTGTCCATCGCGGCTCAATTCCAGCGTCACCAGGCGTCCTGCGGGAGTTTCGTGGATCATGCGATGCAGCTGTGTCTTGCTTTCGATGGCGGTTCCGTTCAACGTCAGAATCACGTCGTGTTCCTTGATGCCGGCCTTGCCCGCGGGAGCGTCCTGATCGACCATGGTCACTTCCACGCCTTTTTCTTCCTTTAGCTTCAGCGCGCCTAGCCGGTCGGAGGTAATATCCGCAATGTCGACGCCGAGATACGCGCTGCCGCCGGAATCTTCGCTGGGAATGCCGTAGGGTTGAGGCGATTCCTCCGTCCATCTTTGGGCCGCTTGCGACAAGTTGAGCAGCAATGGCAGCGCCGCGATCGTCGTCAAAATTTGTTTGCGCATGGCTAGTCTCCCGAATACTCAGGTCTTGTCATCATGAAGCGGGCGCTTTTGCCCGCTGACAAGCCTGTCTGTTACTGCTTTGCCCGCCTGAAACAGATGTCGCCGGTCGTCGTCCTCACCTTCAGCACGGGACCGCCTCCGTTCAGCTTGCCTTCGGCGTGGAGGGTTCTCGGCCCCCACTGATCGCCTTCGCTGCCAATATGAATGTCCGGGAAGTCGGAGGTGATGTGATGACCATTGCCCAAATCGACGCTGGCGCGAACCGAGAGCGCGACATCGGGCGCGATGTAAACCGTAATATCTCCCGCAGAAGTTTCCAGCTTGGACTCGTTGGGCGCGGCATCGGTTTTCACGAACTTCACGACAATGCCGCCCGCCCCGGTCTCAACCCGCGCCGAGGGAACTCCGAAGAGTTCGATCCCACCTCCACCGGTGTGAGCCTCAACGTGCCCTTTGGCGGAGGCGAGGTGAATGCTGCCACCGCCCGTCTGAATCTCCGCCGGGCCGCCAATGTCCCCGAGGTCGATGTTGCCGCCGCCGGTTTCCGCTTTTACTCGGCCGGTGCACTGACGAACCTCAATGGCACCGCCACCGGTCTCGATGCTGGCTCCCTGTGTGGCCGAAACAATCTCGATGCTGCCGCCGCCGGTTTCCGCAATGATCTTTCCATTGCCATGATGCACCACAATGGATCCGCCACCGGTGTGCAGGCCGATATCGCCGTTGATGGTTCCCACGTCGATGGATCCGCCGCCCGTCTCGGCGTGCGCGCCGCCGCCAATATCATCAAGCCGCATACTGCCGCCACCGCTCTGCGCCTCTACGCGTCCGGCTACTGCGCTGGCATCGATGTTGCCGCCCTCGGTTTCGATTTTCACCAGAGTGATGTCGCGAGGGACATTGACGGTAAATTCTCCGGAGAACTTACGCGGCCGTCCGCCCTGCCAGTCGCCAACGATCCAGGCCGTATCTCCGCGCACGTAGGCGTTCAGCTTGTAGGACTCGAACTGGCGCCTGGCATCCTGCTCGGATGAGGTATAAGAACGGGTGTGAATGTCGTAACTGATGCCCTGCGGCGAGCCGCCTTTGACGATCACCGAACCCACGTCTACTTTAACGCGCAGAACCTTTGCCCCGGACAGCGAACCGTTGATTTCCTGACTCCAAACTCCGTCTCCCTGCCGGGAGATGCGTGTTTCCTGTGTTGAAGCCAGGGGCGCAAGCATGGCGAGCACGCCCATCAGGCCGACGAATTGTAGCGAACGTTTCAAAATGTTTTACCCCGATTTCTGTTCGAGCATTCCAACTGCGATCTTGATCAGTCAATCTCCGGCAACTGCGCCAGCATGGTGCGGGC
>PKVZ01000193.1:14085-15871 GCA_003131635.1 Acidobacteriaceae bacterium | reverse complement strand
GCGACCGATACGTTCAGCGAAGGAACTTTGCCCAGCATCGGAATCGAAACCAGAAAGTCGCATTTCTTCTTTACCAGATCGTGCAATCCCTTGCCCTCCGCACCGAGAACCAGCGCGCAATCCATGTTGTAATCGAGGGCGTCGTAAGTCTGTTGGCCGCGCTCGTCGAGACCGACGGTCCAGATATTGCGCTCCTTCAATTCTTCCACCGTGCGGGCGATGTTCGTCACCCGCGCAATCGGCAAGTGCTCGCTGGCCCCGGCTGAAGCTTTGGTGACGGTGCCGGTGACGGCCGTGGCGCGGCGCTCGGGAATCACCACGCCATCGGCGCCGGCGGCGTCGGCCGTGCGCAAAACCGCGCCGAGATTATGCGGGTCTTCCACACCGTCGAGCACGATGATCAGAGAATAGCGGCCACGCTTGGCGCCAACCACATCGTCGAGATCGCTATACTGTTTCGCCGAAGTGACGGCCACGACTCCCTGGTGCGCGGCGTTGCCGGCCATGCGGTCGAGTTCCACGCGTGTGAGAAAACGCACCGGCACGCCCAGCTTGCGGCAGTCCTCGATCATGCGCTGTAAGCGGATGTCGTGCCGCTCCTTCGCCATGCCCACCCACTGGAAAGCTCGTCCGCGGGCCTTAAGCGCCTCGGTGACGGCGTTGATGCCGTAGATATAGTTCATTAAGTATTAAGTGTACCGAAAGCCGAGGTGTGGCGCGGGCGCCCCGCCCGCGTTGCCTCATGCGCCTGATGGATTGGCTAGAAATCGCACGATGTTCTCTGGCTCGGGGCGTTCCGTGTAATCCTCGTTCGCGTAAGCGTAGAGCACCGTGCCGTCGCGCTCGATGATGTAGGTCGCAGGAATCGGCAGCTCCCAACTGGCGTCTCCATTCACGAAAGGCAGGTTGACGAAGGCACGCTGATAGATGGCTTTTTGTTCATCGGGAACGCGGTAAGTCAAGCCGAACTGCCGCGCCACTTTGTTCCCAGCATCGGAGAGAAGCGGAAAGCGGAGCTTGTGCTGGTCGCGCATGAAGAACGACTGCTGCACGGTCTGCGGAGAGATGGCCGCGAGCGTCGCGCCCGCTTGTTCGATCTCAGGCAGCATGAGATTCATGGCTTCCATCTGACCAACACAAAACGGGCACCAGCGCCCGCGGATGAAGCAGAGCACGAGGCGTCCCTTCGAGAGCAAGTCGGAGGAAGAGACGCTCTCGCCGTCGTGATCTTGAAGTTGGAATTCTGGAATCTTCGAGCCGCCTGGCAGAATATTCGCGGCTACGCGTAGTTGCTTTAACTCTGCGATGGCACGAGCGTGAATCGCCTGCGTCTCCGCCGGAACGTACTTCACAATCAGTTCCTTGCGCTCGGCAAGGATGTCGCGCAGCGGGCGAGTGTCAGCTTCCGGGCTTGATTCTTCGAGAGAGCGCCATTTCATAAGGCGGGCTTCTGGCTTCGGCTATCGGGCTCCGGCAAAATCCAAGACTGTGCTAGGCGGGCAATCAAGCCCGAAGCCCACAAGCCGCAAGCCGAAGCCCGGGGCCCGCAAGCTGAAGCCCCGGAGCCCGGAGCCCGGAGCCCGGAGCCCGAAGCCCGAAGCCCGAAGCCCGAAGCCCGGTTCTACATTCCCGGCAACTTCATTCCAGCCATCCTGCGCGCGAAGCTGGGTTTCCCCATTTGCTTGAACATCTTCTTCATCTGCGCGTATTGGCGAAGCAAATTATTCACTTCCTGCACGGTGGTGCCGGAGCCGCGGGAGATGCGTTTGCGGCGGCTGCCGTTGAT
>PKVZ01000193.1:2624-14017 GCA_003131635.1 Acidobacteriaceae bacterium | reverse complement strand
AAGCCGTCGCCGGTGAGGGCTTTGGTGGCCATCTCCTGCGCCTTCTTCTTGTCGATCTGCGATTCGGCGCGCTCGATCAGCGAGAGGATGTCGCCCATGCCGAGAATGCGCGACACGATGCGGTCGGGATGAAACGGCTCCAGCGCATCGTACTTCTCACCCACGCCGATGAACTTGATGGGCTGCCCCGTCACCTGCCGGATGGAAAGCGCCGCGCCGCCGCGGGCATCGCCGTCCATCTTGGTGAGGATGACGCCGGTGAGCGAAAGCTTTTTGTGGAACTCATCGGCGGAGCGCACTGCGTCCTGCCCGGTCATAGCGTCGGCGACGAACAGAATCTCCGATGGATTCAGCAGCTTTTTCAGCGACTGCATCTCGTTCATCAGGTCGTCGTCGATGTGCAGACGGCCGGCGGTGTCGACGATCAGCACGTCGCAGCCGGAAACGATAGCCTCCCGGCGCGCTTCTTTCACCAGGCGCTCCACCGCCTGGGTGAGTTGCGCGGGGGTGTTCGCCTCGCCCACTTCGCCTTCGTAGATCTGCGCCTTTACCGCTTGCGCCACAATTTTCAACTGCTCGCGCGCCGCCGGACGGTACACGTCCACCGAAACCAGCAGCGGACGGTGCCCGCCGGTCTTGAACCAGTTTGCCAGCTTGCCCGAAGTGGTGGTCTTGCCGGAACCCTGCAATCCGGCCATCAGCACCACCGTGGGCGGCTGCGAAGCGAACTTCATGCGCGCCGTGTCTTTGCCGAGAGTCTCGACCAGTTCATCGCGCACGATCTTGATGACCTGCTCGCCGGGAGAAAGCGCGGTCAGCACTTCCTGCCCCACGGCTTTGGCCTGGATGCGGTCGATCAGCTCTTTCACCACTTTGAAGTTGACGTCGGCCTCAAGCAGCGCCAGCCGGATTTCGCGCAGCGCCTCGGCAATGTTTTCCTCGCTAAGCCGGGCCTGGCCGCGAAGGGACTTAAACGCGCGTTGCAGTTTTTCCTGTAGGTTCTCGAACATAGCAGATTATTTATTTTAGCAGCGCGGACAGGCCGCAGCCTGGCGAGTTGCGCGACTGCAAGAGCGCTCGCTAGAAAAGATACAGGCGCTCATCCTCGGCGCTCAGGTTGCCCTTGAAGAGCGTTTCGCTGAAGAAGTCAACGATGGTGTCTACCTTTTCAGGGCTCCACGTGTCGAAGTGCTCTGGGGCGACGACGAAATTATCGCAGTGGTTGAGTATCTGCTTAGAAAGCAGATATTTCTGCGAAAAGCTCGGAGAGTTCAGTACGCCAGCCAATGACGCCTTTGCGAGCGCTGCGTCTTGAGGCAAGTAGGTGAATACGACGACCGATTCAGTCTGAGTTAGCGGTAGGACGTTAAGAGCGACGCGAACCCAATCGTCGTTTCCACGTACATCGTCGGCCGCGTAGAGCGAGCACACGGCAAGACTAGGCGACGCATGGGTGAGATAAAAAACATCGTGCGACACTTTGTCATATTTCCGCAACAGGAGGGCTTCATCGAAACAGCACTTGTAGCGGTATGTGAGCCATGACTTGATCATGTATTCGACCGCAAACATGCCCATAGGTTCGGGTTCATTGCCGCCGTCCAATCCACGTCGTATCCTTGCCTCGTAGCTCCCCTGAATCTGAACTGTTGCCTCCATGCACGCATGGAGCTCCCTGGCAACTGCCCGATATGCCACGAGAAAGAGGTGTTCGGGGTCGCTTGGCCGAAACGGCTCGGTCTCAATCGATCTGAAGATCTCGGAGTCGTGCTTGGAGCAGAAGCCCGTAAATGTGGTTGCTTGGTTCCTCCCTATGTCCTCGAAACGAATCACCGGACCCGCGTCTCCCTCAATCCGCTTGCCCACACCCTTTACGTGACCATCACGAGCAAGTAAGTCCAAAACGCGTGAGTTCTGCACCGAGTGAGACCTGATGGCGGTACCTTTGCACACCATACCCGGAGCTAGGCAGCGGTGAAGACGCAGCCCTGCGCCTTCGAAAAACGATGCTACCGCCTCAGTCCTCCAGGTGTTCATGCTTGCCATGGGGAATATTTTATCAGGCATTACCGGGTTTCCGTTCTCCGCTTCAGCGGCTGCTGTCGAACACTTCTTTCGCCGCGATCACCGTGTTGCAGGGAATGGTCACGGTATCTTCCACGTCCTGTGCGTAGCCGCCGGCGTAGGTCACCATCACGGCTCGCGCCACGCGGAATGCGATTTCGTCACCTAGCCTTAAGCCTACTCCACCTTCGGCCTGACCATCTCAAATCTCTGCGTGGTCCTCGTGTACTGCATCCCGCCCATGCGACCGATGAGATCCAGAGAATTCCGATCCAGCCGTCCGTCTCTAATATGCGCATCGTTGATGTGAATCGAAACAATCTGGCCGATCACCAGGCTGCCGCTGGTGGGCCGAGGCGAGAAGTCGAGAATCTGATGAAGCTTGCACTCAAAGCTCACGGGAGATTCGGCGACTCGCGGCGGGCGCACGATCTTCGACGGCTCCGGGGTAAGCTTCGCCAGCTCGAATTCGTCCACCGACGCGTCGTATTCGCCGCTGGTCAAATTCATCGCTTCGCGGAGTTCGTAGGTAACAATGTTGACGACAAATTCCCGCGTCTCGCGGACATTCCGCAACGTGTCTTTCGCTTCGCCGTGACCGGCGTCAGGCTGCTGGGGACGCCGCAACCCCGGCGCAAACGCCAGCAACGGCGGGTCGACGCAAACCACATTAAAGAAAGAGAAGGGCGCAAGATTATGCTGTCCCGATGGGCTTATCGTGGACACCCACGCAATCGGGCGCGGCGCGACAGAGTTGAGCAAAATTCCGTAAAGCTCATTGTGCGAAATTTCTGACGGCCTGACGATCATTTCATCGAGTATATCTTGTAGAGGGATTTGCCTTCCGGCTTCACTTATCGGCCGTGAACACTTCCTTCGCCGCGATCACAGTGTTGCAGTGAATGGTGACGGTGTCTTCCACGTTCTGCGCGTAGCCGCCGGCGAAAGTCACCATCACAGGAATGTTGTGAGCGCTGGCCACGCGGAAGACAAGTTCGTCGCGTTTTTTCAATCCCTCGATGGTCAGAGACAGCCCGCCGAGTTGATCTTCTTTATAAGGATCGGCGCCGGCAAGGTAGCACAGCAGATCGGGCTGGGACTGCCGCAGTCCGGAGCTGAGCGCGTTGTCGAGCCAGGCCAGATAATCGTCGTCTCCGATTCCATCGGGCAAGTCCACGTCGATGGAAGACGGAGGTTTCCACACAGGATAGTTGTTGTGCTGGTGCAGAGAAATGGTGAAGACATCGCCCGCGTTCGCATTCTTGCGGCGGACTCCCTGCGTGGTTACTGGTGAACCCGAAGCGGAGGGCAGCGGATCGCCGGGCGCACGCTTTGCGGCAAAAATCACCGCCGTGCCGTTGCCCTGATGGACGTCGCAATCCACCGTCATCGCAGTGCGAATCTTGCCGTCGCGCTGCAGTCGGCGGATGGCGACGGCCACGTCGTGGATCATGCAGAAGCCTTCGCCGTGATCGGGGAAGGCATGATGAAATCCGCCACCAATGTTGACCGAGACGCGATCGGCGAGCGCGTGCCCTGCCGCCAGCATCGATCCCCCTGCCGCCAGCCAGAATGCGTCTACCAGATCGCGCGAATAGGGAACCTCAAGCGCCAATTCCTCGCGCGCGTTGAGCGTGCCGGTGGCCAGCTTGTCGACATACTCGGGTGTGTGAACCAGCAGGATGTCGTCGTCGGTGGCTGGCTGCGGTTCCAGAAAATCATTCTCTTCGGCGACCCCGGTCTTCAGCAGCCGTTCGCGAACGCGCCGATATTTCTCGGCAGGGAAGACGTGTTCGCCGATGGGCAGATAGTAGGCGTCGCTGTAGATCAGTTTGAAGGGAAGCATTCAGCACTCAGCATTCAGCACTCAGCCAGATCGGTGGCGAAGAACTTCATATGATACGCGAAGGCAGCAATTGGCAATTAGCAATTGGCCAACTGCTAATTGCCAATTGCCAAATCTTCCGCTGACTGCTCAGTGCTTAAAGGGAAGCATGCGGTACTCAGCATTCAGCATTCCATTCAGCACTCAGCCAGATCGGTGTCGAAGAACTCCATATGCTCCGCTGAATGCTGAGTGCCCCCTTACCGCTTCTTCGGGGGCTGAATGGTCGTGGCTAACATCGATCTCCGTACCGGCACGATCGCTCCCTTCGCCGGGTCGGCGGCGGCATGGGCGCGGGTGAGCACTTCCTCCTGGATGTATTGCACGAACTCCTGAATCTGGCGCTGCATCTCCTCCATGCGCTCGCGCATTTGCAGGATGATGGCCATGCCGCTGATGTTCACGCCGAGGTCTCGCGCCAGGGAGAGGATGAACTCCAGCCGCTGCAGGTCTTCGTCCGTGTAGAGACGAGTGTTGCCCTCGGTCCGCGACGGCTTGAGCAGGCCCTCGCGCTCGTAAAGGCGCAACGTCTGAGGATGGATGCCATACATCTCGGCCACCGCCGAGATCATGTACGCGCCTTTGGATTTACGCTTGGTCATTGGTCGAGAACTGCCGTGCCCGAAGTACGGCGAATTTTCGCGCCCTCTCTCCCCGGGCGATCCCGGCAATGTTAACGGCGCTTGCCCGAGCTGCGTCCTCTGGGACCCGTGCTCAGGTCTGGAACATCCTCGCCGAGGGCGGTTGCTAAATCAATTTGGTGGTCCTGTTCCTGGATGAGAATCTGGCGAATCTGTTCCGCCAGAGCGTATTCTCCCAGCGCTTCGCATTGCCGGACGCGATCGCGGTAATTGCGAATGGTTTCGTTTTCGTTTTCCAGATCGAAGCGCAGCATTTCTTTCGCATCTTTCGATGTGCGCACTGGCTTCGGAACGACCACTGGCATCTTGCCGAGATAGTCGATCTGCCGGGAGAGAATTAAGGCATGATCGAGTTCCTGCTTGGCGTGGATTTCGAGCTGGGCGGCGATGTCCATGTATTGGGCGCCGGTGAGCACCTGGGAATAAACAACGTAGGCGATAATAGCTTGATATTCGCGAGCCAGATCTTCGTTCAGGAGATCGGCGAGGCGGTCGCGCGAAATCTCGATTTCGTTTGCGGCGGTTTTTGGCTCGGGCATTTGCTCACTCCTTATAAGTTGCAAGAGTAACAGAACTATTTTCCGATTGGCAGCCCCTCGCCGGCTTTATCCTTTGGCTTTTTCGTTCTTGCCGGCACGGTCGATCTATGGCGAGGACGAGTTGAGATCTGCTGGCTTCCTTTGGGCTTCGACCGCTACGCCGCCGGTTCGGCTTTGCGTTCAGCCGCGGCCCATCCCTGAGGCTTTAACAAATGATTGAGTGCATAAGCCACCACGCCCGCCGCGATCAGAATCATGCCAAAGGCAAACGAACTCATGTTCCAGACCTGCTCATGTTCGCTGCGGATGATGGAAAAGCCCAGCAACAGCATGGGCGGAATGCCGATCGCGATGGCGCCGAACAATCCGCCGGGAACGCGGAACGGCCGCGCCAGCTCCGGTTCGCGGAAGCGCAACACCACTAGCGCAACAAATTCCAGGAGCAAACTGAAACCGTAAAGAAGGATGTCGATCGTAACCAGGCGGGCAAAGCCCAAGCCGAGGCACATCGCCCAGCACGCCGCGAGCGCGAGAATAGCGACCCAGGGCGCTCGCGATTTCTTTTGCAGCTTGGCAAAAATCCCAGGCAGCATGCCATCCTGCGCCATCGCCAGCGGCAGGCGCGAATAGCTCATCACCAGCGCGTTGAACATGCCGAAGGCGCTGATAATTCCTCCGAGAACCACGCCGACGCGCAGCAGCGGACCGCCCAGCAACCCGGCGATGTCCGCCCAGGAGCCAGTCTCCCACGCGGTGGCTTTCAGGCCGGTCATCCACATGGCAGCGAAGGGAAGCACGTAGCTCAAGGCCACGATCACCACCGCCACCAGCATAGCCCGCGGATACGTCCGCTGCGGCCGCTCCACTTCCGTGGCGATGGTCGAAGCGTTATCCCAGCCCATGTAGTTCCACATGCAGATCAGCAGGCCGCCGAGGATATCCACGGTAGAGGTGGTCGGCTTGGTCACAGCGTTCGCCAGCGCGCCTATTTTGAAAGGAGCCAGAACCACTATCGCGACAAAGGGCGCCGACAGTGCGAAGAACAGCCACAGCGAGGTGAGCGATACCACCTTGACGCCGGCAATATTCAGCAACGCGCACGCAACCACTACCGCCAGCGCAACCCACCATCCGCGGCTGTTTTCCTGGAACCACGGGAACATCCGGGTCAGGTAGGCCACGAACAGCGTGGGGTAAATCGCCATATCGAAAATGGATGCTACCAGCGAGAGCCATGCCTCTTGAAATCCCCAGAAATTTCCCATAGCGCGGCGCACCCATGCGTAATAGCCGCCTTCGTAGGGCAGTGCGCTCGATAGCTCGCCGATCATGAAGGCCGTCGGCAGACTCCAGAGCAGCGGGGTAAGCAGCAGAATCAGGATCGCGCGTCCGTATCCGGCGCCGTGCACAATGTCTTCCGTGCCGTAGGTTCCGCCCGACACCATAAAAAAGGTGGCGGCGACCAGAGGCCAGAGAGTGAGACGAACGAATTTTTTCCGGTTAGGAACGACGGCGAGAGGCTGGGGGTTCTCGGTTTGTTGACGCGGGGCGCTAGCTGTTGCCAATTTCGATGTCTTCCTCCTCAAGCGACTCACTCTCAGCTACTCCACAACGGGCCGGTCGTGTTCGAGCTTTCTGGTGTTTTAGATTCCAGAAATCACGCTGGAGTTAGTTCGCAATGTAGAGATTACGGGAAATTTCCAGCGATGCAAGAAAAATATGAAGATTTTTTTGAAAAGTTTTCTCAGGGAGGTCAGCGACGGAGGTAACCGCTAGTACCGAGCCCCGAGTCGCGAGTACCGAGCAATCAACACGAAGTCGGAGAGTTCTACGGTTGCGCTCGGTACTCGGTACTCGCTACTTGGTACTGTTTCACACTTTCTTCCAAAGTTCATCCCGCGGCATGGGCACGGTCACCGTGATCCCGACGATCATCTGATCACGGCAGTGGCGCCGTCACCAGGACTTGTTTCTCTTCCTTGACGGTGAGGAAGGTGAGGCCCTCGTTTCGCGTAAAGCACACTAAGCTGTTTCCCAGGGCTGGCTCGGGCGCATAGAATCCTCGTCGTTTGCCTGTCGAGGCGTCCAGCGCCAGATATTGCGTCGTGAAAGGCTTGCCGATTCCGTTATCCCTGTCCAATTGAACCAGAACGGTGCCCCCGGATTCATCGACTCGAGTGGCGAGCAGGCTGGGGTCCGGCTTCTTAAATCGCATGCGCCGCACCACCTGCCCGGACTGCGAAATAACAATCACCTCGTCCGAGCGCAGAAGGTAGACAAACCCGTCGTCCCCGACGGCCGAAGCGCCCTCGTATAACTTTGTCCTGATTGAGGCGAGATCGAAATCACCGAACTTACCGGAAACGCGCGCCGCGAGCCTGCCGGAGGCATCAAATATAGCCACGAAGTTCTTGCCTCGCTCCTGCTCGTCGGCGGATTGGTTGAAGTACCCCGCTACGAGCATGGCCCCACTCTGGAAGGCGGTGATCGACTTCGTCGTCAGATGCTCTGGAACTTCAAGTTTGGTCTGGCTCGGATTGCCTGGATCGGAATGCCATTCAAACGCGTAAGTCTGGTGGTCGTGCGTGTCGACGAGAACCCTTAGCTCTCCTGAAGGACTGACGCTAAAGGCCCGAAATGCCGCATTACGCGCTATGTCAGCCGGCACGCTGTATAACTCGTACTTGGACCCGTCGTGGGCTAGCTTGAGAATGGAAACGGAGTCGGCAGTGCCGGTCTGGAGGTAAAGATTAGCATCCGAATCGCACTGGGCACTCCCGTTTGCTCCGAACAACGGCACGGACGATAGCACGGTCGAGGACGCGGCCCGCAGCGCCGTCGGCCCCTCCTTCGCGGTTTCAGTGAGGGCAGGCACTACCGCCAGCATTACAACGATCAGGATTTTGTAGGGCATGGTAAAGGACCCCCTCGTAGCTGGTTAGTTCGGCTTGGTTTGCCTGTCCGAGAACCTGGGCGTGGTCCTAAGCCGACCGCCGGTGCGTCTCACGGTTACACTTTACTCCACAATTCCGCCCGCGGATCTTCCGGATTCAGCTTGGCCAACTCTTTTAGCAATTCCTTAGTCCGCTCATCCCGCGGCATGGGCACGGTCACCGTGATCTCGACGATCTCATCGCCGCGCACTCCGTCCTTCGTAGCCGAAGGCACGCCCTTCTCGCGCAGCCGCAGCTTCTGTCCCGATTGCGTTCCCGGAGGAATCTTCAGCAGCGCGCGACCGTCGATGGTCGGCACTTCGATCTTGCCACCCAGCGCTGCCTCCGGTGCGCTCACCGGCACGGTCAGGTAAATATCATCCCCATCGCGCCGGAAGACGGGATGCTCGCCGATCCGGATAATGACGTAGAGATCGCCCGCCACGCCGCCGTGAGCGCCGGCATTGCCTTTGCCCGCCAGCCGGATGCGCTGCCCATCGCGCGTTCCCGCCTTGATGCGCACTTCCAGCGGCTCGGTGCGGCTAACTGTGCCCTCGCCATGGCAGGTGGGGCAGGTAGAAATATTCTTGCCCGTACCCTGGCAGTGCGGGCAGGCCACGTTGAACTTCATGCGCCCGCCGGTCTGTGTGATATGGCCCGTACCGTTACACTCGGAACATTTCCCCGGCGCTTCGATGTAACCCTGTCCGTGGCAAGTGCCGCAAACGTCCTGGCGCGTAATATTGAGCCGCATCACGCCGCCGCGAATCGCCGTCCAGAACGGAACGTTTACCTGGTATTCCAGGTCGGAGCCTGCTTCGGGGCCGGCCTCGGTGGCCGCACCTCCGCGTCCGCCGCCGAAGATGCCTGAAAAGATATCCTTGAATCCGCCGCTGCCGCCGGTTCGCCGGCCACGGCTTGCGCCATCCGCCAGATCGGAAAAGTCGAAGCCTCCGAAGTCGAAAGGAACGCCTTGACCGCCCGCACCGCCGCCGGGATGTCCCTCCGGCGCGCCTCCGGCACCACCGCCCCGGGCATACGCCTCTGCCGTGGCGGGATCGATGTTGTCGGAATAGAATCCGACCTGATCGTAGATCTTGCGCTTCTTGGGATCGCTGAGAACATCGTTTGCCTCGGAAAGAGTCTTGAACTTCTCCTCGGCAGACTTGTCCCCAGGATTGACGTCAGGATGGTACTTGCGCGCCAGCTTGCGGAAGGCTTTGCGAATCTCATCCGCCGACGCGGATTTCTTCACGCCGAGAATTTCGTAATAATCTTTTTTTGTGGTCGTGGCCATTTTTCGAACCTAGTGTGGGACGGGATGGTCGAGCGGCCTATCTGCCCATTGATCGAGGGCGTTTCTTGCTCTCAAGCGGATGCCGGACACTGAATTCCCATCGCACTCGTCCGATATCGTGCAGCCTTCGACCCACATAATTTCGCCAGTTACTGGGTCAGCGACCTGCAGAACAAACCTCCCCTCCAGTCGACGCTCCAAGGCGGCAACGCATGAACCTCGCTTCGAACTGAAGAAGGCTGAAGTCACCACCGGCTCCAACTGATCGCCGGCCCTGCTCCGTGCGAAATCTCGAGCAAGTTGTGTGCACTGCACGTTCCTCGCGAACCGCTCGTTTTCAAGCCGAGCCTAGTAGTAGCGATAATCCAGCCAAAGGACGCCAGACAGCAGAAGAAGTCCACCTGCCTTTAAAATTGGTGATCTCCTTTGTACTCGCTGCCAAGTATACCCACCACCCCTGGGAGGTCGGGGGCTGTGGCCGGCAACGATTGCGGCTGGCGACGGGCGCAGGGGCCTTCCGCAATTGCCGCAGAACTTAGCGCCATCAGACATAGGCTCCCCGCAATCAGGACAGTTGTTCATCTCCCGGGCTAGGCTATCCGTTCCTCAATCTCACAAACGTATCCCGGATGTTCCTCCTTGTAGGCTTGCGCGAACAACTCGGCTTCTCCTCGGGTCCGAAAATCCGCGGGATGCACGAACTGTGGCCCGCTCGCGACTGCTTCCGGCCGGCCGATAACCTTGAAAAACGTGTTTGCCATTTCCTGCCTCCTCGCTGGTTTAATTCGGTGTCCGATGCTTCTCTTCTTGTAACACGACGATGGGTCCCAACTTCGGCGCGTCCACGTAAACCGGCACCGCTCGCGGCCCGTCGGGCGTATCGACAAAAACCTCCCACTGCCTCTCATCCTCGGCGAGACTGAGAAAATAAGTCTGTTCGTGTACTTGAAAATCCATCTAAATCCCCCCCCGAAAAATCTTGACGAGTTCAAAAATGCAAGGCGCGGGCAAACCTGCCCGCGCCACACGATCCAAGCTAAAAGCTAGGAGCTAGTAGCTTTCTTACTTCTTGTCTTCCACGTCCACGTACTCAGCGTCGATCACGCCTTCATCTTTCTTCTGCTGTCCGCCGCCGTTTGCGCCCGGACCCGCGCCCGCTCCATCCGTCGGAGAGCCCGGAGCTGCGCCCGCGCCCGGAGTCGCCTGCGCTGCCTTGTACATCTCTTCGGCCAGCTTGTGCGAACCTTTGGTCAGAGTCTCCCGCGCCTTGTCCATCTGTGCCTTGTCGTTCGACTCCAGCGCCTTCTTGGCATCGGCAATCGCGTTCTCCACATCGCCTCGGTCAGAGCCCGAGATCTTATCTCCCGAGTCCCGCAGCATCTTCTCGACGTTGTAAACCATGCTGTCGAGCTGATTCTTGGCCTCGATCGCGTCGCGCTGCGTCTTGTCCTCGGCCGCATGCGCATCGGCTTCCTTCGCCATGCGCTCGACCTCTTCCTTCGACAGTCCCGAAGACGACGTAATCGTAATCTTCTGGTCCTTTTGCGTAGCCGTATCTTTCGCGGTCACGTTCAGGATGCCGTTGGCGTCAATGTCGAACGTCACTTCAATCTGCGGCACGCCGCGCGGAGCCGTCGGAATCCCGGTCAAGTGGAACTTGCCCAGAGTCCGGTTCTGCGCCGCCATCGGACGCTCGCCCTGCAGCACATGCACCTCAACCGACGTCTGATTATCCGCCGCCGTCGAAAACGTTTCCGTCTTTTTAGTCGGAATCGTCGTGTTCCGCGGAATCATCGGCGTCGCCACGCCGCCCAGCGTCTCAATCGACAACGACAGCGGAGTCACGTCCAGCAGCAGCAGGTCTTTCACTTCGCCGCCGAGCACGCCACCCTGAATCGCCGCTCCAATCGCGACCACTTCATCGGGATTCACTCCCTTATGCCCTTCCTTGCCAAACAGCTCTTTCACCAGCGCCTGAATCCGCGGCATACGAGTCTGCCCGCCCACCAGCACCACTTCATTGATCTTGCTCGC
>PKVZ01000193.1:0-2603 GCA_003131635.1 Acidobacteriaceae bacterium | reverse complement strand
GTTGATCTCGTGCTCCATCGTGGTCGAAAGCTCAATCTTCGCCCGCTCCGCCGCGTCGCGCAGCCGCTGCAACGCCATTTCGTTGCCTTTGCCCCTCAGGTCGAGCCCTTCATCCTTCTTGAACTCATCAATCAGCCAGTCGACGATCCGCTGATCCAGATTGTCGCCGCCCAAGTGCGTGTCGCCATTGGTGGCCTTGACTTCAATCACGCCTTCGCCCACTTCCAGAATCGAAATGTCAAAAGTCCCGCCGCCAAAGTCGTACACGGCGATCATCTCGTCTTTCGTCTTGTCGAGCCCATAGGCCAAAGCCGCCGCCGTCGGCTCATTGATAATGCGCTTCACCTCGAGGCCGGCAATCTGCCCGGCATCTTTGGTGGCCTGCCGCTGGGCGTCGTTAAAGTAAGCCGGAACGGTAATCACCGCCTCGGTCACTTTCTCGCCGAGGTAGTCTTCCGCCGCCTTCTTCAGCTTCTGCAAAATCAGCGCCGAAATCTGCGGAGGCGTGTACTCCTTGCCCTGCGCCACCACCGCCACGTGGTCGCCAGACTTCACCACTTTGTAGGGCACCATCTTGATCTCTTCCGTCACCTCGTCGAAGCGCCGCCCCATAAAGCGCTTGATCGAATAAACCGTGTTCTCCGGATTGGTGATAGCCTGCCGCTTCGCAACCTGCCCCACCAACCGCTCCCCAGTCTTGGTAAACCCAACCACGGAAGGCGTAGTCCGCCCTCCTTCTTCGTTGGCAATCACTTTGGGCTCGCCGCCCTCCATAACCGCCACGCAAGAATTGGTGGTTCCAAGGTCAATTCCAATAATCTTGGCCATAATCGTCTCCTGTTATCTTTCCTGAATCAAATAAGTGCTTTGTAATCAATGCGCTTATGATTGCCAACAGCCCTATGCTAAGACCTGAGTGGGATGTTGTCAAGGTTTAGATGCGGCAAGACACCGTTTCGTTGCGAATGGTGGAGGGCGGGAAACCAAAGAATATCTTAGAGTCGCTTTGGTGTTATGCTGGCACCGTGGGCGACCCGCAGAAGCCAAAGGCAGTGTGCTCGAATTGCAATCGGATGGTTGATGCCCGACGCAAGGGTCTGTACGCATTGCAAACAGGAGCTGACGAATCGACAACAAGGCCCGCAAGGACCAACGGCGCCGAAAGCAAGATAGGAGTCAAGAAATGGCCACGGTGTTTAGCACCACACGACCGGGAACACAGTTTGACCTTAAAGTCGAGAGCATCGAAACGCCCGCTGGCGTGTCGTTCTTCGACGTGACTGCTATTGCCGTTAGCTCAGGCGTGGCCTCGTGGCCCAAACGCTACAAAGATCTTGACGAATTTGCGGCGGAACTTGCCGAGATCGGCCTTGACTACGAGAGTATCGGACAGATGAAGAAATCGGTTGAGGAATCGGGCAGTGCCAGAGTTTCGGACGTGTGGTTCCTTGACGCGCAAGCGGCGAGGTTTAGAGTTCACATAGAGCGCTGACCCCTAATCGGACTCGATTGGGCGGCTTGACCGCCCCAGCGACACTAACGATTGTACTTGGACCGCAGGCTCGCGGCGAGATCGTCCAACTCCTTCTGGCGCGCCCCGCGCATTTTGAGAATGGAATACTTATACGCCTCGGCAATAGGCACGCGCAGATTGCTGCTGTCTTTGTAGTAGGCATCGAGCTGTTCTGCGACATCCGACATCCGGAAACCCTTGACCATCAGCTTGAGCGGCTCCTCATCCAACAAGGCGCGATCGGCAGGAGAGAGCCTTGGATAAGTCTCCCGAACGAGCATCATCATGCCCTGTTCGATGCCCTCCAGTTCAGTGATCTTCGATTTGGCATCAAGAGCCCTCCACGCTTTCCCATTAGAAAAAAGATAGTCGGTGTGGTCGCTAACCGCAGCCCAGGTGCGCGTCTCCTGCTCTCCATTTTCTTGCGCCTGGATAAGCAGGGTTCCCGCGAACAGGAGACAAGGAGCTAAGAAGCGAAGGATAAATCTCAGGGGTTTCATACGCCGGGATTATAACGCCAACTGCCCCATGCTTCGCTCCACCTTGCGAACCGTGGGATTCCACGGCTCCATCCCTCTGGGGATCCTGTTGATTCACCCCACTCTTTGCCGTACCCTTAAACCCAAGGAGCTAACTTGACCATTGAAATCCGCAACGCATCCTTGGAGGCCAGAATCCGAGAGCAACTCCAAGCCACCGGCTCCAGCAGCGTCGAGGAAGTGCTGCTCCGCTTGCTGGACACGCAGGAAGAACAGGACCGCTGGCTTTTGGAGAACCGGGAGGCGATCAACACCAAGATTCGCCGCGGCATCGCCCAACTCGACCGCGGAGAGGGGATTCCAGAGGATCAGCTCGACGCTTACCTGGCGAAACTGAAAGCCCAGCCGAATGACATTGTAATTCACCTGAAGTACAATGAGGCAGGAGCCTTCTCATGCCCGCAAACGCCTTAGTGCAAACTCGGATCGATCCCGCCGTAAAAGAGCGCGCAGCGGCCGTGCTGGAAGAGTTAGGGATCACCGTCTCGGAAGCGGGACGCATTCTGCTGACGCGAACCGCCAACGAAGGTGCGCTCCCATTCGAACTGACC
>PKVZ01000251.1:14248-24036 GCA_003131635.1 Acidobacteriaceae bacterium | reverse complement strand
GAGCTGATTCTTCTATCGCGGGAACGCGCGGCGCACAACGAACAGCGGCAGGCCAATGCCGGCGGCGGACGTGGTTTTCAAAACCTTTCCGTGTTTCAGAGTGGTGCGGGGCAGGATGCAGCCAGCGGCTCCTTGAGCGATGTCGTGCCATCGGGTATGCCGGTGCCCGGAATTGCGTCGGACAGTGCAACGGAATCTGTGGCGGTTGCAGGGAACACTTCCAATTCATTCAATGCCATGAGCGCTGACGAAATGCAGCAGCGCTTCAACGACGCTCGCCAACAAGGCGGAGGATTCGGCGGCGGCGGCGGTTTCGGTGGCCCCGCAGGTGGAGGATTTGGCGGGGGCGGAGGCGGTGCGATGATTTTTGGACGCCGCGGCTTCGACAGCAATCGCCCGCATGGCTCGTTATACTACGGCGTCGGCGATTCAGCTCTGAATGCGTCGCCGTTTTCGCTCACCGGACAACCAACGGAAAAACCGGAATATCTGCAAAATAGTTTCGGTGGCTCCGTGGGTGGGCCGCTGAATATCCCCCACATCTATCACGGCGGCAGCAAGACTTTTTATTTCATCAATTACAACGGCAAGCGCGCCGAAAATCCTTTCGATCAGTTTTCGACGGTGCCAACGCTGCTGGAGCGGCAGGGAAATTTATCGCAGACCGCATACACCTCGGGTGCCGAGGTAGGACAGCTAGTCAAGATTTTTGTTCCCGGCACTACCACCGAATACGCCAACAACACGATTCCGCAAATCAACCCGGCTGCGCAAGGATTGTTGCAATATATTCCCTTGCCGAACTTGCCGGGAAATTTTCAAAACTTCCACTACGTTACTTCCGCCAACAGCGACAGCGATGACCTTAACATACGTTTGAATCGCTCTTTTGGAGCCGCGCCGGTGCGCGGCCGCCGTAGCGGAGGCCGCAACGCACCGCGCAATAACCTTACGCTTGGCTTCCACTACCACGAATCCAGCAGCGTTCTGACGAATCCGTCCCCCGCCGTGGGCGGCAGCACATCGGTGCGCAGCTTTGATATACCCATTTCCTACACCCGCAGCATCGGAAAGCTGACCAATATTGTCCGCGCGGACTTCAACCGCAGCCGCACGCGCACCCAGAATCTGTACGCTTTCAACAACAACATCACGGGTACGCTCGGGATCACGGGAGTTTCGCAAAATCCCTTCGACTGGGGCTTGCCCAATCTCTCCTTCACAAATTTCGCCAGCCTTCAGGATACGACTCCGCAATTGACCCGGCCCCAGACTTATACCTTCTCCGACAATGTGATCTGGAATCACGGCAAGCACACCGTTCGCTGGGGCGGAGATTACCGCCGCGTACAGGTCAACACACAGACCGACGGCAATCCGCGCGGCTCGTTCATCTTTACCGGCCTCAACACTGAGGCCGTCGTCAATGGCCAACCCCAAACCGGTACCGGATATGACTTTGCCGATTTCCTGCTGGGCTTGCCGCAGCAGACTTCCGAGCAGTTCGGTCAGAGCCACCACTTCCACGGCAACTACTGGGATTTGTACGCCCAGGATGAATGGAAAATGCGCGCCAACCTGACGCTCAATCTCGGTGTCCGCTACGAATATGTTTCGCCGCTCACGGAAGAAAACAATCGTATTGCGAATCTCGACTTGTCTCCCGGTGTGCTGGTGGAGAATCCTGCGCTGGCGCCGGCGGTGACTCCAATTCTACCCGGCCAGGTGGGTCCCTACAGCGGCCCACTGCCCGCCAGCCTGGTGCGGCCCGATCGTAATAATTTCGCGCCACGAATCGGATTTGCCTGGAAGCCATTTCCCAAAACTGTAGTGCGCGGTGGCTACGGCATCAACTACAACACCGGCGCCTATCAAAGCATCGCGCAGCAACTTGCCTTGCAGCCCCCATTTTCCACGACGGCGACCAACATTCAGACAACTCCCGGAGAGTTGACGCTGCAGAATGGATTCCCGCCTCCCGCCGGCATCACCAACGATTATGCGGTCAATCCTAATTACCGGCTGGGCTATGTGCAGATTCGCAATCTGGACATTCAACAGCAAATTCGTCCCACTCTGCTGCTGAATATCGATTACACCGGAACCAAGGGAACCGACCTGGACGTTCTGGAAGCGCCGAACCGGACCGCAGCCGGCATTCGCATCTCCGGCGTTCAAGCCTTTACTTACGAAACCTCGGTGGCGGATTCCGAGGCCAACGCCGCTTCAGTGCGTCTGCGCAAGCGGTTGGCGAAAGGATTCGCCATTGGCGGCATCTATACATTTTCCAAAGCGCTGGATGATGCGTCTTCCATCGGTGCCGGAGCGACTTCCGGATCGAACACTCCTGGCTTGGGCGCCGGCGGTACGGGCGCGGGCGGCGGAGGCGGCAGCTCATCGAGCGCTGGCGGCAGTTCGTCGGCGGGTGCCTCGAACGTCGCGCAGAATCCTTTCGATCTGTCGGCGGAACGTGGGCTCTCCAGTTTCAACCAGACTCATAAATTCACCGCGGATTATTTATTGGAGCTACCTTTTGGCCACGACAAGCGCTGGCTCACCGACAACACACCCTGGCGCGCGGTTTTTGGCGACTGGCAATGGAGCGGCGACTGGACGATTGCATCCGGCCTGCCCTTCACCCCACGATTGTTGGGTAACATCCAGGAGGTGAATGCAGGAACGAACGGCACACTGCGCCCCGATGTGGTTCCCGGGCAATCCATGAGCCTGGCCCATCCCTCGACTGCAGAGTGGTTCAATACCGCCGCCTTCGTTGCTCCTCCCGTGGGACAGTATGGCAACGCCCGCCGCAACAGCATCATCGGCCCGGGCAGCAAAGTGTTTGATATGGCGTTCACTAAGATCGTTCCGCTGAAAGAATCGCGCGTGCTCGAGTTTCGCGCGCAGGCCACCAACATTTTCAACATACCGAACTACTCTTCGATTGACACCAGCGTGACCTCGCCTACGTTTGGCCGGGTTACGGCAGTTGCGGCTATGCGACAGTTCACGATTACGTCGCGATTTCGTTTCTGAGGGGATCCGCTTTAGTACGACGCTCTCAAAGAGGTTCGCCATGACTGCCATGCCAAACCGCTTCGCCGACAAAATGATTGGGGCTCTGCTGACGCTTGTCATCCTGTGTTCCATATCACCCTCGCAACAGGAATCGGACTACCTCATCCACGTGCAGTCGGATCTCGTGTTGGTGAATGTGACAGTGAGGGACAAGAACGGAAACTTTGTCCAGGGATTAAAGCCGGAAAACTTCACAATTCTTGAGGACAATAAGCCCCAGAAGGTGGTTTCGTTCGATGTGGAGAACGTCGATGCCGTGCCGCCGCCGGACGTGACGCAGGTTAAGCCGTTGCCCGCCGCTCCATCCGCGCCGACTCCGCCTGTTTCCCCCGCTCAGTCCACGGTCGCGCAATTTAAAGATCGCCGTCTGATTGTTTTATTTTTCGATCTCTCCGCCATGGAACCGGACGAAATCGAACACGCGGTCACGTCGGCTGAACGCTACGTTGATGCACAAATGGCGCCTGCCGACCTGGTCTCAATCGTTTCGTTAGGCAGTTCACTTCAAGTGAATCAGGACTTCACTACGGATCGCGCACTGCTGAAAAAACAGCTAGATCAATTCAGTTCCGGCAGCGGCCAGGGTTTTGAGGAAGGTACCACGGGCACCACCGAGGGGACGCCCGACACCGGTCAGCCCTTCACCGCCGACGATACGGAATACAACATCTTCAATACCGACCGGCGGCTGGAGGCGTTGCGATCGGTGGCGGAAAAATTGTCTTACGTGCAGCAGAAGAAGTCGCTGATTTATTTTTCCAGCGGCATGGATCGCACCGGCATTGAGAATGAATCGGAGTTGCGCGCGGCCGTTAACGCAGCCGTGCGCTCCAACCTGGCGATTTACACCATGGACATGCGCGGCCTGCAGGCGCTGGTGGCGGGCGGCGAAGCCCAGAACGCCAGCCTGCGCGGCGCTTCGGCGTATTCCGGGCAGGCGACACTCAATGCCTTAAATTCCAATTTCACCACCCAGGAAACGCTGGTGACGCTGGCCAGCGACACCGGCGGCCGCGCCTTTCTCGACTCCAACGATTTCAGCAAGATTTTCAAGGGCGTGCAGCAGGATACATCGACCTACTACTTGCTCGGATACCACAGCACGAACCCCGCACGGGACGGGCATTACCGGCGCATCGTCGTAAAGAGCACCCTTCCCGGAGTGAAGATCGATTACCGCCGCGGATACTATGCGCCCGCGGACTATAGGCATTCCACAAAGGACGACAAGGAGCGGCAACTGGAAGAGGAACTGGCTTCCGAACTGCCGGCCACCGATTTGCCGCTCTATCTCGGCATCGCCTACTTCCGCCTCGAGGGCAACAAGTTTTTTATTCCCGTCTCGCTGGTGGTGCCCGGATCGCAGATTCCCTTCGTCCGCAGCAGCGATCGCGACAAGGCGACTCTGGATGTGATTGGCATGGTGCTCGATAGCGGACAGCATCCGTTGAATAGAATTCGCGACACCGTGACACTTGCGGTGAACACCTCGGCGGAAGTCCAAAAAAAGAATGTGCAGTATGAGACTGGGATGAGCCTGCTGAGCGGTAAGTATCACCTTAAGTTTGTCGTGCGCGAGAATCAGACCGGCCGCATGGGATCGTTCGAAACCGATATTGATGTGCCCGATTTGAAGGCGCAGCCCCTCAAGATGAGTTCCGTAGTGCTGGCCAGCCAGACTCAAACGGCAAAAAAGGGCGCGAACCTGAACCCGCTGGTTCACGATGGTTCGGAGATCATTCCGAACATCACGCATGTTTTCTCGGCCTCGCAACATTTGCTTCTCTACTACGAGGTTTACGATCCAGCCCGGCCGGCGGTCGCGGATCCTGCCCGGGGCGCAGACAAGCCTGGCATCCGCCTCTTGACCAACGTCGCATTTTTTCAGGGAAAGACCAAGACCTACGAGAGTTCGCTGGTCGAGATTACCGAGTTGAATGCGCGCGAACGGAAAGCCGCCGTCTTCCAGCTGGACATACCACTCGCATCGCTCAAGCCCGGCTTTTACACATGTCAGGTAAATGTGATCGATGATGCCGGCGGCCACTTCTTGTTTCCAAGACTTGCCTTGCTCATCCGCAAGGAAGGTCGGGTTTAGTCGGGACGCCAGAAGGAAAGTCAGGCGGGAAAACAGCCCAATTCCGCCAGTTCTCCGGTGATCTGGGTCACAGCCTCGAGCCCGCCCGTTTCGCTACAGTAGATTACATATGGGCGGATTTTCCATTCTCACCAACCGCAAGCGCGCCATCGTCGCCCTCGCGCACTCCGTTGTGTTCCTCCTGATTGCAGTGCGGCAAATGGTTGCGGCCACTCCCGCCGCCGGCGTCTGGTTACCCTCCACGGTGCGCCCCGGCACCTGGATTCTCTGCGGCATCTTCGCGATCGTCTCCTCCATTCTTTTGAGGCTCCTCGTTATTTCCCGTGGATGGATGGAGAAATTCTATTTCGCATTCTGCACCATCAGCGCCGGATCAGGGCTTCTGCGCACCGCCGCCGGCGACCAGACCTTTCACGCCGGCCTATACATAAGGGTAATCATGCTGGTCAGCGCTGTGCTGGTGGGCTTGCTGATCGTTCACAGCCACTCCGACCAGGAATACGCCAAAACTGATTCGCAAAGTCGCCAAATATTCAAGCAATAGCCGAAATACTCGTGTAGGAACAGCCCTTGGCTGTCCGTCGAGCGAAGCTCGACACTCCTCCTTAAAGCCGAGAACCCGGGATGCCCAAGCCCAAGGCGAGATGCCGTCGATGTGGTTCAACGCTGGCTCAGACCTCCCCACCACCTTGGTGGTGGTTACAGTTCCAACCGTTCGTGCTATCGTGCCTGTGCTCTTTGGCGGGCTCTTTTGCCGCGATTGCTTCGGGGGCGAATCCACCATGAAACTCGAGAAAGTGTTTCCTAGCCTTCTGCTGGCATTGGCAATGGCCACGATGAACCTGCTGTGCTCCACGACTGCCGCGGCGTTAACCGATTTAACGCTGTATAGCTTTACCGGAGGAAGCGATGGCGGAGACCCGTTATCCAATCTGGTGATGGATGCGGCGGGTAATCTCTATGGAACCACCTTCGTCGGCGGCGCCTACGGGGCGGGGGAGGTATTCGAGCTTAGCCACAACCCTGGCGCCAATTGGACGGAGACCGTTCTATACAGCTTCACCGGCGGGCTGGACGGAGCGAATCCATACTATTCCGGTGTGATTTTCGATGCTTCAGGAAATCTGTACGGCACCACCGTGGGCGGCGGGACCTCGAATTTGGGCACTGTATTTGAGTTGACTCCAACGGAAAGTGGCTGGAGCGAAAAAGTGCTTTATAGCTTTGCTGCCGGCCTCGATGGAGCTTCGCCCTATGCGGGATTGGTATTCAATGGCGCGGGAAGTCTGTATGGAACAACTTACGCGGGAGGAGCTTACGACGACGGTACTGTGTTCGAGTTGACGCCTACAGGAAAAGGGCAGTGGATCGAAACCGTGATCCACACGTTCAACGAGACGAATGGATCTGCTCCCGCCGGAGAACTGGTTTTCGATCGGCAAGGGAATCTATATGGGGTCACTCAAGGCGGCGGTAATTCAAAGGCAGGCGTAGCTTTTGAGCTCGTCCGTTCCTCCACCGGCCGTTGGACAGGAGAGATTCTGCATTCCTTCACCGGCGGAAGTGATGGCAGTTCTCCCTACACGGAGAGGCTGGTCCTCGACGCCCTGGGAAATCTGTATGGCACGACGATCGGCGGAGGCGCGTCTCAGTTGGGAACCGTTTTCAGGCTGTCGCGAAATGCCGCGGGAGCCTGGAGAGAAGTTGTTTTGTACAGCTTTAATGGCGCACTTGCGGCCAACCCCTACAGTGGCTTGATTCTCGACGGCAACGGGAACCTCTATGGAACCTGCGCGAATGGCAACGGCGAGAGCACCGTGGGCGCCGTGTTCGAACTCAGTTTAAAGGCAGATGGCAACTGGAGCGAGAACAACCTGCTGCTATTTACCCGGCAAAACGGCGAGTTTCCAGAGGGAAGCCTCGTGGCAGACGAGTCCGGAAATCTCTATGGCACCACGTGGCTGGGTGGAGCATACAGCATGGGAGTCGTTTTCGAAATAACTCACTAGAGGCTGTCTAACGACCTCTAGTTTCGTGGTCCGGGCAAAACTCCGCCGCAAGACATTTTACCGATCGCACTCGCTCGCAGTATCCTTGCCCAGTGTCCTATCTCGACGAATCCTTTTTGAGCGGCCAGCGCGAGCGCCGCCGCTTGGCAGCCAACTATGCCAGCATGACGGACGAAGAACTGCAGAAGCTTGCCCGCAACGCGGACTCGCTCACCGAACTGGCCTGGGATGCGCTCGAAGACGAGATGGACCGGCGGCATCTGGAATATTCCGACGATCCGGCTCCCGAGCCTCGGCAGGAAATGGAAATACGCGAACTCGTGACCATCCGCCAGTTTCGCGATCTGCCGGAAGCTCTGCTGGCCAAGGGCAGCCTGGAGTCGGCCGGCATCGAATGTTTTCTGGCGGACGAAAATCTGGTGCGCCTCGACTGGTTCATTTCAAATTTCATCGGCGGCATCAAACTCAAAGTCCGTGCCCCGGACGCACCCGACGCGCAAAAGCTCCTCGATGAACCGATTCTCGAAGGTCTCTACGTCCAGGGTATCGGCCTGTACGAGCAGCCGCGCTGTCCCAAGTGCCAGTCGCTGGACGTGAACTTCCAGGAGTTGGACCGTCCCATCGCCTACCTGAGCGCATTCCTCCGCGTGCCCATTCCCNNCAACCGTACAAAGGCGCGTTGAAGACCTTAGCTGGCATTAGCCGCGCGGTAACAATTAACAGTCCTTTGATGACTGCCGACAACAAGCCCTCCAGCGGCAGCATCTCATTTCCGCCTGCTCGTCTTTTTTCAAATCTGCAAGTGAGTTTTCGAGGTTGTATGTCGCGCAGAATCTCTGTGTTCTTCCTGGCACTCGCAACGACCTTCGCCAGCGCAGTTCTGGCATCCGCTCAGGTCACGTCCTCACCAACTGAAAAAAGCACGACTAGCTCTGCCGTTGCCTACATTTACCTCAGCAGCTCTCCCAGCAGCGGAAAAAACCAGATCGACGGATATTCCGCGTCGTCTGACGGATCGCTAACCACAATTCCCGGGATGCCCCTGCCAAGCGCCGCGGGTGACGTTGTCGTGAACAGCTCGTGGCTTTTCGCAAGCGACGGCAAAAGCATTTACTCCTTCTCCATCGCATCCAATGGGTCGCTGAAGCAGGTCGATACCCTCGAGGTCGAGCCCGATGGCGGCATCGGAAGTCTTTTCCTCGATCACACGGGAACGTCACTCTACGCGGATTACTTCACCGAGAACAACGAGGAACTGGCTTACAGCATTGACAACTCCACCGGCAAGCTCACGTATCTCGACAATATTTCGGCAGGGCCGGGCTTCGGCTATGTAGAAAGCTTCGTTGGCGATAACGAGTATGCCTATGAGTCGACCTGCTATCAATTCGGGCCTTCGATTTACGGCATACAACGAAGCAGCAATGGCGCGATCACTATGCTGGACGTAAATCAGGTTTATCCCACGCCGCCATCGGGCGATTTCTATTGCCCCTGGTCGGCGGTAGCCGATCCCACCGATCATCTCGCGATCGCGGTGCAACCGTTAAACGGCAATTTCTCTCCCCTGGGCCCCTATCAACTGGCCACCTACACCGTCGATAGCGCCGGGCAGCTGAGCACCACGAGCACGTACAAAAACATGCCCATCACCGAAGCTGGCGGAGAGACGGGAAACCCCAGCAGTTACGTCATTGACTATTGGATTTCCGCCTCGGGAAAATACCTCGCGGTCGCGGGCACTTCGGGACTGCAGGTATTTCACTTCAACGGTGCGGAGCCGATCACGAAGTACACCGGTCTAATCGTCACGGATACAGTGGACCAGGTTTTCTGGGACAACTCCAACCACCTGTACCCGATCGGATATACCGCACAGAAGCTTTGGGTGTTTACGGTGACCTCGACCGGCGTGACGCAGGCCCCCGGCTCGCCGCACACCATCGCTGGCGTTGGAAGTCTCATTGTGCTGCCCAAGTAGTTGCTGCCGCCACCTGAGAGTTAAAGCCCCGCGGCCACCGGTCTCGGGGCTTTTTCGCCTGCTTCGCTTCACCTGGCATCGCTTATATGAGCGCATTCCTCCGCCTGCCGATTCCCATGCAGCGCCCCGCCTGGCGTTGCCACGCGTGCGATGCGGAGTGGGAAGACGATGGGGCGGATGGCGCTGGGACCGACGGATTGCCCGACACATAAAACTACGGCTTTCGAGATTTCATGTATTCGAGTTTGTTTCGTGCCGTGATAATATTTGGGTCCATTGCCGCCTTGGAGTTTGAGTGCGGCATCAACTCCTCCCCCTCAACCATCAGGATGCCTTCGGAGGGCTAACTATGAAATACGTCCACGTACGCCAATTTCCCCTGTTCGCTGTACTGCTGACACTTTGTTCGATGAGTATCCAAGCTCTGAGCCAGGATCAAGCGGTTCTTACACCGAGACAGCGTACGCAATTGCTCTATCGCGCTCGAGAAGCAACTTCGGTCTCTAAACCTTCGAACCACGCGCCAAGCGTGCCCTACGTCATCATTGACTATCCCGGAAGCACCTCCACACTCGCCTACGGGATTAACAACTTAGGGGATATCGTCGGTAATTACGCGGTG
>PKVZ01000251.1:1583-14163 GCA_003131635.1 Acidobacteriaceae bacterium | reverse complement strand
ATGCGGGAGATATTGACGGCAACTATGACGACCAAAGCAACACTCAACACGGGTTCCTGTACAGCGGAGGAGTTTACAGCGACATCGACCCTCCCGGCTCTGTCCAGACTCTCGTCGGCGGCATCAATTCCTTAGGCGAAATCGTAGGTATTTACTGTCTTTCTCCGTGCACGACATTCCAGGCATTCGCCTATGTTGGTGGCACCTATAGCGATTTGAATTTTCCAAGCTCGGTTCAACTCACGGGCGCCAACACTGACGGGGACATAGTGGGAAACTGGGATCCGAGTTCAGGAGTCGGAGAGGATTTCTTTTACAACGCAGCCACTCAAACGTTTGTCCCATTTGACATCGATGGCACCAGTGACACATCAGCGGAAGGCCTAAACGATAACTGCTCAATCGTGGGATTCTACGTTGATCCCACGACTTCCAATTTCAACGGTTACTACGTACGTTCCAGTTCCTGTCAATGAGCGTCGGCGATTGGGTACGGCAGGGCCATCCCCAATCGCAGAACTTGAAGCCTTTCCGATTGGCATCGAACGATTCGTTAGGGGACAGCAGCTCCAAACTTAGCGAAGCCTTTCCGGATCACGTCAAGCGTATCCTCCGCCAGCTTCAGCCCCGGCAATTCCTCCCGCGTAAACCACCGCACCTCAGCCGCGTCGCTGGCGGCCGCAATATCCCCCGCAACCCGGCGGCACAGAAAATCAATCAAAACGTAGTGATACTGCACGCGCTGTTCGGGATTGCGCAGAACCCGGTCGTAGACTCCGAGAAGCTCGCCCGGCTCCACCGTGAGTCCAGTTTCCTCGCGGGCCTCGCGCACGGCGGCTTCGCGCACCAGTTCGCCGACTTCGAGCACGCCGCCGGGGATCGACCATTCGGCCTGCAGCGGCGGATGCAACCGCTTCACCAGCACCACACGAGCGTCTTCAATGATGATCGCGCCCACGCCCACCAGCGGAACTTCAGGAAATTCGCGTTGCATGTGTGCCGATTCTATCCCATGGCCGCAAGTCGAACTCCCAAGTTTTTCCTTAGTGAACCTTCGTGCCCTTAGTGGTTAAATAGTGTTCTCTATGCCCCTGGAAGAATACAAACGAAAACGCAAGTTCGAACAGACGCCGGAGCCGCCGCCGAAAGTTGAAACTAAAGCCGGTCACCGCTTCGTCCTGCAGAAACACGACGCTACGCGCCTGCACTACGATTTTCGCCTGGAGATGGAGGGTGTTCTGAAATCCTGGGCCGTGCCCAAAGGTCCGTCGCTCGATCCCGCCGACAAGCGCCTCGCCATGCAGGTCGAGGATCATCCGGTTTCGTATTTCGATTTCGAGGGCATCATCCCCGAAAACAACTATGGCGCGGGCACTGTGATGGTTTGGGACGTGGGCACCTGGCAGCCGCTTTCTCCAGTTCCGGTGGAAGGAAAATATGTGCCCGGCACCGAAGCCGAAGCTATCGACATGCTGGCCAAAGGCGATTTGAAGTTCCGCCTCGACGGCAAGAAATTGAAAGGCGATTTTGTGATCATAAAGATGAAAGGTCGCCGTCCCGGGAGCAAAGGCAACGAATGGCTGCTGATCAAAAAACATGACGACTACGAAGTCGAAGGCTACGACATCGATGCGTACGACGAATCGGTCCTGAGCAAGCGCAGTCTGGCCGAGATCGCCGGAGATGCGGGATCAGCCGAGTGGAAAAGCCGACCCTCCTCTGGTCGAGGAAAGTTGAAGGCAGCGTGGCTGGCCGACGCCGTCGCAAAACTGGACAAAAAAAATGCAGCCAAAAACCTGACGGCGAAGGCAACAGCTAAAAAAAAACAAAAGAAATAACCGGAGAGGCCGCTAAGGAACACCCGGCAAGCCCAAGCGAATCGAAGACCTACCCAGTGTCCTCTGCGCCCCCTGTGTTGAAAGCCCCTTCGTCCCCCGTGTCCGCGCCGACCAAGCGCCCCATGCCCACCGAAATCTATCCCATGCTGGCCACATCCATCGACGAACCATTCGACGGACCGGAATGGTTGTTCGAAATCAAATGGGACGGCTACCGCGCCGTAGCTTTCATCGAAAATAACAAAGCCCGCCTCATCTCGCGGAATCAGAACGAACTGACCGCACGCTATCCCGAACTCAAAGATCTGCCAAATTTCGTGAAAGCAAAAAATGCAATCCTCGACGGCGAAGTCGTCGCGCTCGACGACGAGGGCCGGGCATCGTTCAGCCTGATGCAGCAGCGCACTGGTTTCCGTCCCGGCGGCCGCCGCACCGCCACCAATGCCGATGTCCCAGTCCTCTACTACGCATTCGATCTGCTCTATCTCGATGGTTTCGACTGGCGCCGCGTCCCGCTTGAAGATCGCAAGAAAAAGCTAGCCTCCATCCTGGTCACCGGAGATTTTCTGCGCTACTCCGATCACTACGAGCAGCAGGGAAAAGCGCTGTTCGAGCTCGCCCGCCAGAAAGGACTGGAAGGCATCCTGGCTAAAAAGCGCGACAGCATTTATCAGGAACGCCGCAGCAGCGAATGGCTGAAGATCAAAATCCGCCACCGGCTGGAAGCCGTGATCGGCGGCTACACCCAGCCCGAAGGCAGCCGCGCCCACTTTGGCTCGGTCGTACTTGGGCTCTATGACAAGCAAGGCCGGTTGATTCACGTAGGGCAAGCAGGCAGCGGATTCAACCAGCAATCGTTAGCCGAAATTTCCCAGCTACTAAAAAAACGCGAGACCAAGCAGAAGCCCTTCTACGGAGACGTTGAAGCGTTGCGCAAAGTAACCTGGGTAAAACCCGAACTGGTAGCCGAAATCGAATACGCAGAATGGACCGACGGCGCCAGCGGCGGCAGCGGCCCCAAACTGCGTGCTCCCGTATTCCTGGGCTTGCGCGACGACAAAGATCCAAAAGACTGCCTGCTCGACGAAACCAAAACCGACAACTGAGAACCAAGAACTGACACTGCTACGTGCAAACGGCCTATTTAATATCCTTCATCGCCAGCATCGTCCCGTAATCCCGCCCGCTCGCATCCACGGCCCGAGCGACGATTGCCGCAAACGCATCTCGCAGTTCCGGATACTTTCCCAGCAGCGCCTTCATCACCGCTACGTTGCTCGTATAAGCCGCATTCGTATTGGAAGCGTCTGCCGCCTGATACTTGACGATCAAATCCAGATCGGTGCCCACCAACTCAGGAAAAAGCTCCGTCAGCTTGTAGGTCGCCGCTCCCGCCGCAAGGTCTACCGTTTTCCCGTCGGCGGGCAAATCGGTCGGTTGCGCTTTCTGCGATTCGTCGTAAAGCTTGTCAGTGATCGCCGTACTCATAAAGGGCAGCGGCGAAATCAGCGAACGGGCTTCCAGGTAGTAGAACCACGCATTATGCGCCTGTCCCTTCGTATGGAATTCACGCGCCCGGTTGAGGAACCAGTCGCCGTCGTGCCCCGCAATCTGCGACGCCTTTACGTACAACCCGCCCACTTTCCATTCCCCACCTGCCTGCTGCAGAATCCACGAAACCGTGTGTGGACTCTTCGCGGAAGTCACGTCAAGAATGACCACCCCATACTTTCCCGGAGGCAGATTGTTAAGGTAGAAAGCCGCGCTGTCCGCCGTCTGGCCATTCCTGCCAAAAACACCACAGTAAAATTCCGCGCGCGCAATCGGAGCCGTGCCGTCGGCTTCCAGCAAAAACGGCGGACGTGCCGTCGCCTTCGAACCCGCCAGCGCGCTCTGATTATCCTTCACCGTGGTCTCAACCCCTGAGAAATCCGCAGCCAGGCTCGGGATTGCTGCCTGCCGAAGCGAGTTCGAATCGCCTTTCGCCAGCAGTTCAAAATACCGTTGCCCCGCGGTCGTGAGCGCGGTTCGCGTGGCCGCGTCCATATCATTGGCAATTGTGCAATTCTCGGCTATGACCATCGTCGCGCAGCCCAGCATCGCCGTCAGGGTAAAACCAAAAGCCAAGTTCCTCATGTGAGCTTTACAAAACCATCTTGCGTTCAGCACTTTTATCTTCTCCATCGGAGAAATTGTACGCTCTATGGGAATCATAGTAAGCGCAAGAAGTTGCACATGACCCCCGCCAACGCCAAATTAAGGCTCGGCCCGCAAGTGCTTAAAGTCAATACGTTCTATAAAGTGCAGGTTTGCTGGCGTATGCGCACACGCAAGCTCGGCTCTCAAAGCGGTGCTAGAATTGCTATCAGAACCTTACCGTCTCCCCGATAGAAGCCTCGCAGTCAGTACAGCAGTCAGGGACATGCAGTCAGGAGTCGTTATGAGCTTTAACCGAAAGGTCACGGGATTACTGCTGCTGGCTGTAGTATCTCTGCCGATCGCAGTACGCGCGGACACCCCACCCGTACACCACAACAAGAAAAAACCTTTGCCCCCTCCGCTGCCCTCGGGAACTCAGGGTCCGGTGCCGCAGGTTCCGCTCGATGCCATCCCCGCGGTTGCTCCGCAGGTCACTTACGAGGATGGTCTACTCACCATTGTTGCCCCCAACTCGACCCTTGGCGACATTCTGCGCAGCGTGCGCAAGCATACCTCAGCTGACATCGAAATCCCCGCCACCGCCAGCGAACGCGTAGTCACGCGCCTGGGGCCGGCGCCCGCCCGGGAAGTCATGGCCGAACTCCTGAACGGATCGCGTTTCAACTACATTTTGCTGGGATCGCCCTCCGACGCGAATGCTTTGGTGCGAGTCGTTTTGGTAGCCAAAACACCGGACACACCCGCCGGCCAACCCGCCCCAGCTGAAAACGGCGCCCCTGCTCCAGTAGCCAAAGCCAATGCTCCTGAACCAGACCCCGAAGAGCCCACCGACGATAGCGCCGATCAGAGCGCAGCCGAGGCGGAACAACCCGCGCCCCCTCCCGACCAGCCCGGAGTGAAAACTCCGCAACAATTGCTGCAGGAGATGCAGCAGCGCCAAATGCTCATGCAGCAGCAACAACAGTCAGGCCAACCAGGACCGGGCGTCTACCCCCCGCCTGCCGGCCTGCCGGGTCCGCAACGGCCACAGCCGCAGCAACCCCAGCAACCGCAACAGGATCAGTAGCGCGAGCCTCCGCTGTTGAGTGCCCGCTGCTTCTGACCGGAATTGTCTTGGGATGGGATCGCTTACGGCCGGTTGCCGGCGCGAATCCAGCGTAACGGCCCGCTCGCTTGCAAAGGTTTGACGGATCGCGCGCCTGCTTCCTCTTCGGAAGAAATATTCAGAGCTTTTTGCAGCAGGCTCCAGTCGTGTTCCACATCGCTCTCGGAAACCTTGGGCGGATTTCCCCGGCGCAACTCCTCCCGCAGCCTGGCCTCGAGAATTTGCTGCGCGAATCGCCCCGACGATTCCTCCGCAAAAATGTTGCCCGGCGCCACCCCAACGTCCACCGCTTCCTCTCCAACGCCCATGCGCAGCACCGGACGCCCCTCGACATCAAGGCCCGGCGCGGCATTGGTCATCATTCGTCCCAGGCTTTTTTCCACATGAGCGGGCGCGGAAAAGTCGGCGGCCACAAGATGATTCAGTTCGATCTCGTAGGATCGTCGATCCTCTGCTCCGACCGGCGGTTCCAGCCTGCGCCCCGCGTTATAAACCAGCGCGTTGCGCGCCGGATCGAAGTGGCCCGCTCCCGTGCCCACGTAGACTGCCGCCACCGACCCCGCAAAAACCGGACTCACCACCACACTGGGAACAATATATTTTTTCGATTTGAAAAACGACTCAACCACCCCGTGTACCGGCGCACTGCGAGCCTCGATCCCCGGGACCTGTGGGATCACATAACGCGAGAACTCCAGTTCACCGTGCCGCCCGCTGAACTTCACCAGGGTCTTCGCCATCTGCTTGGGGGTCGTGATCCCCACATCGGCAACCACACTGCGGTGCAGCGCTTTCGGATAGTAAAAGTTGATTACGTCTTTCGCGAAGTCGGCGCAGTTGCGGTAGGTGAGATGGAAGTGGGAGCGGTTCGACGACCCGTTGTACGCGCTGATAAAAGCCTCATCCTGCTCCGCGGAGGTTTCAATTTCGAAGGCGTACGCCGCCCGGTCATACGCCGAGCCTACCAGTTCATACCAGTTTCCACCCGGAGTTCCTCCGTCATTCAAATCCGGCGCGACCGCTTCTAGATGCTTGCGCCGGTATTGATCGCGAAGAAATGTAACCATCTTCGGATTCACAAACAGCGGAATATCTTCTGTCTTCTCGACCGCGTAAAGATAAGGAATCAGCGGGATCGCGACCCAGTCGTAGCCGCCCACTCCGTCATAGCGGCTGATCACCGCGCCCAGTTCTCCCGGAGCGCAGGCCCGCAACACCACCGGAGTCTCCGCGCACACTCCAGAAAGATAAACCGCCGCATGTCCCGTGGCCGTAAAGAATCCCAGCTTGCCGTAAGGCTCCTCCAGCAACAGAGTGGCCGAGGCATGTGCCAGGCACACCGGTAGCGCGGCCATCAGCACCGACAGTCCCAGCGAGCGCCGCAATTTCCCCAAACAACGCATAGCTTTGCCTACGGCAAATCCCTTAGCTATTTAGAACCCTTTTGCAATAGATTAGTTGCAGGTAATCGGCAGCACCAGTTACGGAAAGGCAGATTATCAACAGGGATTTCTCGACTCGTTGTATCTATCTTTACAGAAAAATAAAGGAATGTCGGACTACGAAAGGAATGTTAAATCTGCCTTGGCGAGCGATGCTATACCGGAACTGCATACATATCCAAAAAGCTAACCTACCGAATTCGCTTTCACGATGAATCGGGTGTCCCATCGTTGCCGCGGTCTTGGGTCCGAGCTGCTCTTGCAACTCTGTCATTCCGACCGGAGCCGGAGCGCCAGCGACGGCGCAGTGGAGGAACCTGCTGTTTCTATGCATCACGCGCGTATCTTTGGCTCGGAGGATGTGCTCAGTTTGCATCGCTCAGTTTGGATCGCGCAGCTTCCGGATTGCCCAGCCAGCGCTCTCGCTCACGTCTTCATCCGAATCCCCCACCAACTTCTCGAGCTGCGAAAGAAATTTCTGGTCCCCACTGTTGCCCATGGCAATCACTGCATTCCGCCGCAGTCCCGCGCGTTTGCCCCGCCGCACCGGGGAACTCTTGAATGTGCGGCGGAATTCTTCTTCATCCATATCCGCCAGCCATTCGAGCGCCGGATTTACCAACTCCGGCAGCGCCTGAAATTCCTCGGCATTCGTCGCCGGCGCTTTCCGGTTCCACGGGCAAACATCCTGGCAAATGTCGCAACCGAAAATGTGCCGTCCCATCCCGGAGCGAATCTCCTCCGCAATCGCACCTCGTTTTTCGATGGTGAGGTATGCGATGCACTTGTTGGAATCCAACTGATGAGGCGCGATCAATGCATCGGTTGGACAGGCATCAATGCATCGTGTGCAACTTCCACACCGGTCGGGCGCAGGCAAGCCCGGTGCAAGCTCGAGCGAGGTCAGGATCACGCCCAGGAACATCCACGACCCCATCTTCTGATTGATGATGCAAGTATTCTTGCCAATCCATCCAATCCCCGCATACTTCGCCACCACGCGCTCGACAATCGGCCCGGTGTCAACATAGCAGCGCGTCACAACATCGTCGCTCGCAGCCGCATTCCTGACCGCCGCTTCCACTCGCCGAAGACGCTGCATGGCCAAATCGTGATAATCCTGCTGGCTCCATGCGTAGCGCGAAATCCAGCCGCGTTCCCGGTTTTCCTCGGACTGAGTCTGAATCTCCGTCGAGTACGGCTGCGCCGTGTTGTAGTTGATGGCGCACACCACCACACTTCGCGCCCACGGAGCCGCATACGCCAGCGACGCTCGCTTCAGCCGGCCCTGTTCATCGCGCGCTTCCAGATACTTCATCTCGCCCGCGCGCCCTTCCGCAATCCACTGTGGAAAATATTCCAGCTCCGGCGAGTTCTCCACGGGCGCGACTCCCACCAGCTCAAACCCCGCATCTTTGGCGGCTCGCGTTACAGTATTCGTAATTTCAGCGGGTCGAAACATGGACGCTTCACTTCCCAATTTGGAACCCGACTTCACTTTTTAGTTGCGAAATCATTTTCTCGCTCCTGCTCAGCGTATAAGCTTTTCCTCACAGAGTCACGCAACCTTAAAGCTGCGCGTTCTCCGAATTTGTTTTCCAGGAGATAAGCCGTATGCCGCAAACCACCCACGTACAAACTCCCACCATTCAAATCTCAGTCATCAACGAGAGCACCGTGCTGGCCGACGCGGATGTCACGCCCACCGTCGCGGCGCTGCAGAAGCAAGTCACCAACGATTTCCGCCCGGTCTGGGGCACGGACGCCGAACTCACCATCGTTCCCAAAGGCTCGCAACCCGCGAGCGGAAGTTGGTGGCTCGTTCTGCTCGATGACTCCGACCAGGCCAACGCCCTGGGCTATCACGACCTCACCACGGATGGTTTACCCATGGGCAAGGTTTTCGCCGCCAGCGATCTGAAGGCCGGCACGTCGTGGACCGTTACAGCCAGCCACGAACTGCTGGAAATGCTCGGCGACCCCAACATCAACCTCACCGTCTTCGTGCAGAACAGCAACACCGCTGGAATCCTCTATGCCTACGAAGTCTGCGATGCCTGTGAAGACGATAGCCTCGGCTACCAGATCGACAACATCCTGGTTTCCGATTTCGTCTATCCCTCATGGTTCGAGAGTTTCCGCACCGAGGGCTCCACTCAGTTCGATCGCATGAACAAGATTCAGACTCCCTTTCAGCTGCTGACCGGGGGTTACATCGGGATCTTCAACGTGACTGCCGGCAGCGGCTGGCAGCAGAGTACGGCCGAGAAACGTCCCACCAGCCTCCTGAATCGGGGTGTCGTCGGCACTCGCCGCGAACGCCGCAACATTCCTCACGACTTGTGGGTCAACAGCCTCCCCCAGCGCAAGATCGTGGGCAATGCGCAGAAATACCGTCAACAGTTGCAGACCATTCAGCGCCGCCGGGAAGCAGCCTGAAAATCTTCATTGGGTACTCCTGGCCTTTGGCCCCGTGCGGAATGCGCGGGGCCTTTTTTCGCAGTGGACGGTGATCGTGATCGGTGTGACGATCGGTGATTGACGATAATTGACGATCAGTGACCAGTATGAGTTACAGATTTTTTCGCCTCTCTCCAAAGGCTATCTCATAAACCGGTCTTGGGAAGGGCACGGCTTCAGTTCTGAGCCTGCCCTGAGCAAGCGAAGCGCGCCGAAGGGTGCCGCCCAGAGCCAAGAAAGACACGGGCTTTAGCCCCTGAGGTACACTCGCCTCCAACCGCCGAGGATTTATGAGATGGCCTCTAGCCACTACCCGCCAAAACCATTACCCTCAATACGCTGTCTAAGACGAAATCCGCACGTCCCGGAGATCGCAATCGACCTTACTACCCTGGGTGTCTTATTCGTCGTATTTATCGCCACGCTGATTCGATCAGCCTTTGGCTTTGGTGAGGCCCTGGTCGCCGTTCCGCTGCTCGCCTTCTGCATTCCCCTGAACGTGGCCGCCCCACTCGCCGTGCTGGTGTCGATTACGATCGCCGGCATCGTGGTTGTACAGGACTGGAAAAAAATTCACCTGCGTAGCACAGTCTGGCTCGTGCTCTCCACTCTTCTCGGTATCCCGTTGGGTTTGCTGCTTCTCACGAGTACTCATCAAAGGCTAGTTAAAGCCACGCTCGGCGTGCTTATCATGACGTTCTCCACCTACTCCTTGATCGGCCGCATACCGCCGCAGTTAAAACGCGAAAGCATAGCTTGGCTCTTGGCTTGTGGATTCTGTGCCGGCGTGCTTGGAGGAGCGTATGGAATGAATGGCCCGCCGCTCGTCATTTACGGTTCCATGCGGCGCTGGTCAGCGCAGCACTTCCGCGCCACCCTGCAAGGCTATTTTCTGCCCGCGAGCATCATCGGCATGACTGGCTATTGGCTGGCCGGACTTTGGGTTCCCGCCGTAACCCATTACTATTTGCTTTCGCTGCCAGTTACCCTGATGGGCATATTCCTCGGCAGAGTGATCAATCATCGCCTGCATGGAGAAGCCTTCCTGAAATACATTTATTTGGCCCTGGCAGGCATCGGTGCGCTTTTGTTGGTTCAGGCAATAAATGGCGGAGGACTCTAAGCGCACCTCGGCGTTGACCGGGTTCAGATCCCCAGCTTCTTCACTTCCTCGTTGTAATACTTGCGGTAGAGTATGTCCCACTCCTGCGAGCCTTCGAGGATGGTGCGCTTCTGGCTCTCAATCTTCAGCCGGGCGGCCTGATCGATTCTCGCTTCGTGATTGAGAAGCTCTTCGAGAATTTTGCGGGTTTCCTGGCGGATGGCGTTGGGGTCTTCGATGAACTCGACCTCGTCCATCTGCTTGAGCACATCGAAAACGGCTCGGGCCAGCACGTTGACTTTGTCTCGGCTGAGTCTCACAGCACCGCCTTGTACTTGCTCACCAGTTGGGTCTTCACCCTGCGAAACATTTCCTGGTAATTGGCACCGCTCTTGTTCATCTCTTCCGAGTAGGCTTCGAGGATCACCCGCACTTCATCGTTGATGCGGTCTTCCAGCGTGAGTTCGTCCAGCAACGCGGCGTGCACGCGCTCCGTCACTTTGGGCACGGCCCTGGTTTCGATAGCCTTGCCGGCAATCAGTTTCTTGGTAACTTCGCGGGCCAGGTAGCCCACATATTCCTTGGAAAGAAGCATGTGCGGATAGAATGTCCTGTATCAGCAGGGGTTTGTTTGTGAAACATAGAGTGTAACACGGCGTTTGGGTAAGCTGTGTCGCAAGCGGAAGCACCGATGCCTAATGCGTTGACAACGCGTGTATCATCAACATACAGCCTAGCCGAAGGGAAGCCTCCTTGCCCTGATATGCGAGAAATAGTCCAAGCACAATTTCAGCTTTTTGGTGTCGTGAAGAAGCGGAATGGCTGGTACGTCGCCCACTGCCCTCCGTTGGACATTACGACTCAAGGTAAGACCGAGGCGGAAGCGAAGAAGAATCTTGTCGAGGCCTCTGAACTATTCGTGGTCAGTTGTTTCGAGCGCGGGACATTCGAGCAGGCCCTTCGAGAACTCGGCTGGCACGTTGTGGCAGGTCATGGAGACCCGTCGGCGCTTCCTCCGAGGGGTGGCTTCCGCTTTCCCGTTCCTGTTCCGTTTGGTTTTGAGAAAGCCGCTAACGGATGTCCCGCCTAACTCCGCTTCTTTGGCACAAATTAGTCTGCGTCTTCCAACAGCTTGGCTACCGTCATGCGGGTCAAAAGGGAAGCCACATAAAACTGGAAAAGCCTGGTGTTGCCAGACCACTAATAGTCCCAAGATACGACGAAGTTGGGCGCGACATTATTACAAACCTGATTCGAACGGCTGGAATCACGCGGAACGCGTTCCTGGCTCTTCTAAACAACTGCTAGCTGGGTCTGCCGGGTCTGACGCCGCTGGCACCTACCCCACCAAACAGCTTACAATGCTAAACTAAGCAGATTCCGCTATGTCACCCACACCAGAAGATCTAACCGTCCTTAAAGATGACATGATCGCCTTCATCGAAGGCCATGGCATGAGACGCTTCCACGGCTATGTCGATTACGACGAGGTGCAGTGCATCATGTGGGAGACGGGTTCGAATCCCGACGGCTGGAAAGATTTCGTCGAACTCGCCAAGACTGCCGATGCTCCGTTCCTCACCATGCACTCCTGGAAGCTGGAGCGCACCGAACTCGACGAATTGGTGGAACGCCTGGCCCACTCAGAATTCACCGACGGCGACGATGTCGAAGATGCCCGCTGGCTGCGCGCTCACGTAGGCAAAGTTGGGTTCTTGCAACTCGGCTGGGCCTATCAGGGATCGATGTTTCTTTGTGAGTCGAGCACCGATTGGTACGACCGTTATCAGCGTCTTCTCGAAGTCTCCGAGGATTTCGGCGGCATCCCCATCGACGAACCGGATCAGGACGACGAGAACTAAGCCGTGCGAGGAAACGCACGCTGGGAACTGGCCGCGCTAGATCCCGCGCAAGTGCAGGCCCTGGCTGCATCCCTTCGTGACCTGCCTTGTCTTCGCTCCAGCGCTTCCTCTCGAACGGTCGATGCCACCGAGCGCCGCAATCCTCTTCACACTCTAGCTCGTCTGCTCATCCGTCGCGGATTGACCGACGCTGACTCCGCCGCGCGCTTTCTCGCTCCTTCGCTCGCGCACCTCCATTTGCCCGAGCACATGACCGGCCTGCGCTGCGCCGTCGGCCGTATCGACGCGGCCATCGAACGCAAAGATCCTATCTTGATCTACGGAGACTATGACGTCGATGGCACCATGGCCGTCATCATTCTTAAGACTGCAATCGAACTCTGCGGCGGAACCGCCGACTTCCACGTCCCACACCGCATCCGCGAAGGCTACGATATGCGCGACGATGTCATCGAGCGCGCCGCCGCCGCCGGCATTCGCCTCATTATCAGCGTTGACATGGGCATCCGCGCCTTTGCTCCCGCGGAAACCGCGCACCGCCTCGGCGTGGATCTGATCGTCACCGACCATCACTTGCCCGGACCGGATGGCGTCCCCAAAGCGCACGCCGT
>PKVZ01000251.1:0-1560 GCA_003131635.1 Acidobacteriaceae bacterium | reverse complement strand
GCCATCGCGACCATCGCCGACGCCGTCCCGCTGACCGGCGAGAATCGCGTCTTCGCCAGCCTCGGCCTCGACGCTCTGCGCCGCGCCGTAAATCCCGGACTCAAGGCGCTGCTGGAAATGGCGCAGATCTCCACCAAGCGTCCTCCCAACTCGACTGAAGTTGCCTTCCGCATCGCCCCGCGCATCAACGCCGCCGGTCGCATGGATGTAGCCCGCGACGTGATTGAACTCTTCAGCGTGAAAGATCCCGACCGCGCCCGGCTGCTCGCGGGAAAACTCGATCGCCTGAATGCCGAACGCCAGGAAGAAGAGCGCCGCATTCTCCGCTCCATCGACGAACGAATCGCTGGCGATCCTGCCCTGTGCGAGTCTTATTGCATCGTAGTCGACGGCGAAGGCTGGCACCGCGGCGTCATCGGCATCGCCGCCACCCGCATCGTCGAGCGCTACCACCGCCCCGCCATGGTCATTTCTCGCGACGGTGAAGAAGCCTTCGGCTCCGGCCGTTCCATTCGCCCTTTTCATCTGCTCGAAGCCGTCGAGTCCAGCAGCGCTCTTTTCACTCGCTATGGCGGTCACTCCCACGCCTGCGGATTCGCCATGCCCTCGGCGAACGTTCCTCAACTGCGCGCGGAACTGGATGCCTTCGCACGCACCCGTCTAACCCCCGCAGATTTCGATCCCGTCCTCGACGTTGAAGCCGAACTGCATCTCAATGAAGTCACGCCCGCACTTTTCCAAATGCTTACCCTGCTGGAGCCCTATGGCACAGGCAATCACGAGCCCGCCTTCACCGCCCGCAACGTTCGCCTGCTCGCTCCGCCAAAAATCCTGAAAGACAAACACATCAAACTAAAATTAAAAGCAAATGCCGGCAACCAGGAACTGAGAACTGAGAACAGAGAACCGAGAACTGCTGGGCAACTGAGAACCGTTTTCGACGCCCTCGGCTGGAACATGGCGGATCGCCTGCAGCAATCCCCGCTGCTGGCCGGAGACGCCATCGACATCGCCTTCACCATCGGCCACAACGACCACCCCGACTTCGGCGGCCTCGAACTGACGCTGCGCGACTTTAGGACCTTGCCTAAGACGGAAAGCTTCGATTACCCTAAAGCCAATGGAACTACACTTCACCCCTGAACAGGAAGCGCAGCTAGCGCAGATCGCCAGCCAGGAAGGCACCGACGCCGAGCGGCTGGTGAGGGATGCAGCCTTGCGTCTGCTTGAAGAGGATGCCCGCTTTCGTGCCGCCGTGCGGGAGGGCATTGCACAAGCCGACCGGGGCGAGTTCATCGATCAGGAAGAAATGGACGCACGTCTTGAGCAGATGTTGCGCTCATAAAAATGCGAATCCGCTGGACGCCAGCCGCCGCAACAGACCTACAACGCATTTTCGATCTCGTGTTTAATGTCGGCGTTTATTTCCTTGCCCCCACGGACGTCGGTCGGCCCCGCAGGATTAGGAGCCGCTATTCAACGACATAACCTGGCATGCCTTCCTCTGCATTAGACTGGTCCCTAGGATGTCCCTCCCCATCTACCGCCTACGCCGCTGGC
>PKVZ01000257.1:3336-7659 GCA_003131635.1 Acidobacteriaceae bacterium | reverse complement strand
GACGGTTGGTTCTTATCGCGGCACTGCCAGGCACAGGGTAAAATATCCAATATGGCTTCGCGGTTATTCGGAATTGCAATTCTAGGGTTGGCGGTGGCGGCATGGGCGCAGCAGGGCAGCCCTCCGGAAAAAGATGCGCCTCAAGCTGCGCAACCGAGCTCGCAGGAATCGCCTCCCTCTGCGCCTAATTTGGCGCCACCGCGCTCGGATCGCGTGCAGGCTGACGATTTGGGATCGGAAGTAGGGGTGAGTTCCAGTAAAGATACGCAGACTGATCTGAGTCCCCCGGAGGACGATGCCAAGATTCATCCCAACAGTTCATCGGCGGTGAGTGAGGCGGAAGCCGAGAAATTAGGCGGCCCCAGCGGCATCACCGAATTCCATACCTGGGATCCACACAAAGCTGCGAAAAGTATCGAGGTGGGCAATTTTTATTTCAAGCGCGGGAATTACAGAGCGGCGGAAGACCGTTATCGGGAGGCGCTGCGCTACAAAGAAAACGACGCGGTGGCGACGATTCGGCTGGCCGTGTGTCTGGAAAAGCTGGGCGTGCTCGACGATGCGCGAAAAGAATACGAGAGCTACTTGAAGATTCTGCCGCACGGGCCAGAATCGGAACAAGCGCAGAAAGCGATTGAGCGGCTGAAGGCGCAGGCTGCCGCAACGAAGCCGCAGTAGGTGAAGGCGGCCTGGTTAAGGGGCAGTGCGGACGGGTCGAGAGCGCTTTGCTTTGAGCTCCTTGCGGGCGGAGCGAGTTGCGGATTTTGCGTCGCCGCTGTCCTCGGTGTGGCTGACCTTGCTTTGTGCTTCCTCTCCTAGAATCAGATTCGCGGGCCACTTGGGGCCGGAGCAGATCTTTCCCTTGCACCGAGCAGCTTCGGCGACAATAACTTCGACTGAGTCAAGACAGGAATGGAACATTTGCGTACGCAGCGGCCCCACTGCTCCTCCGCGAATTAAAAGCATCGCAGTGCCATGCATCAGCGACCAGACCGAAAGCATGAGGCGAGTGTGCTGGCGGGGAGTTCCGCCCAGGCGCTTGGTCAGACGCTCGCGCATGAGATTGAAAGACGGCCAGGGCTCGTGCAAAGACGGGGGTTGGGCGAAGTTGTCATAGAGCACTTCGTAGGCATGGCGATGCTCGAGGGCAAATTCGAGATAGGACTGGCAGGCTTGCGCCAGGGTGTCGGAGTCGCGGAGCGCGGCGAAAAGTTGTACGCGGCACTGGATGCGTAAAGCGCGAAGAATAGCGTTGCGGTCACGATAACGTTCGTAGACGGTGGGGGTGGTGGTGCCGGCGGCCTTGGCGATGGCGCGCATGGTGAGGGCTTTTTCGCCGCCCCTGGCGCGCAGCCGGCTGGCGGCTTCCAGGATGCGTTGTTCGAGTTGAGGGTCGGCTTGTCTGGGCAACGGCTACACTCCGAAGATTGAAGATCAATGCAGGGGCCCAAAAACCAATAATTTGCACTATGTTCAACTAACAATGTACAATAAATCCCATACTAGCAAGTCAGTTGATCCCGCAGGCTGCGTCCTGCCGGCGCCGCGAAAGATTTCGTTGAAGCCTTCCCCCAAGGCAGAGTGGCCCCGGCAGGATGCGCCGATCCAGGACGATATTGCGGAACGATAGTATGCAACCAAGGAGTATAGATGTTAAACGATGAGTCCGGAAAGCAGGCCGGGATTGCCCGCTTGGCCTCCGACCTTCGCACGGCGAAAATCGAACTGCTGAGCGCGCAGTGCGCCACCGACCGGCTCCGGCTGCAATATTCCGTGGAAGACATTGTTTCTTTTGGGGAACGCCACGCACTGAAAGGCGCGATTGCCTCCGCGGGCGCGCTATGCCGTTTCTTTTCTTCCCTTGAGGACCAGCTAAAGCAAGCTGAGCACCAGGACTAATCGCTCACCGGTTATTTCGTTGCTCGAGCCTTTTTCCGAAATCACACCAGTCTATTTCTCCACTCGGATGAACTCACCGGTTGAAGCATTCACGGCAACCGTCAGTTTTGGGTTGTCGCGTGTAGCTCCATAGATGACGTGCCAGATCAATTCGTTGGTGTTATGGTTCCAGTCGCAGACGTAAAACACAGAAGTGGATGGATCTTTCTCCAGAATTTTGTCCCCGCCGTGTTTTTGAGCCACGGCAAGCGCCTGGTCGGAATCCACTTTGAGGAATGCGACATCGAAAACCTGAGTGGAGGCGTTGCCAGGATTGTAGACGTCTTCGTTGCCGGGTGAAACTCCACGAGAGGGGGCGTCGGGCGCGTTGCTGCCGGACCAGATGAAGGGTTTTACGCCGTGTTGCGTGGGCGAAGCGAAGCTGGCTCGCCATATCGCCGATTTGCCGTCCTGCCCGTTGTCGTCGGTGGTGGGAGTGGATTCGATGCGGAACGGCTTCACGTCCGCGGCATAGTTGCGGGCGGCGATGAAGACCTTTTGAAAAGCGGCTCGCGCGGTGAGCAGCTCGGGGCCTTTGGGTTCAGGCTTGGCTTCCGGAGTTTTTGGGGTATTGGAGTCGCAGGCCGCGAGCAGCGCGAGAATTGCCAGCAGGACGAAAGAAAAAATCCTGCTTGCTGCGGCGCTTGGGAAATGCACTCTTGGGGGAGTGTCTCCGATTATATTGGCCTTTAATTTTACCTTCGGCCGGACGAAGTCCCGCATTTTCATGGCGACCTTCCTGTTATTACTGAGATAATTTTATTGTCGCGCAACATTCTACCTGAAGCGCGGGGAAACGCGAGATAGCTGCATGGATTCCTTGCTCGAAGAGTTGAAGCAGGCTCTGGAGTCAGCGGTAAGAGGCATGTCGGACGAGCAGATGAGTTGGCATCCCGCCGAGAAGTGGTGTGCGGCGGAGGTGTTGGAACATTTGTATTTGACCTATACCGGGACGGCAAAAGGATTTGAACGGGTTCTCGAAGCGGGCAAGCCCCTTGTGGCGCGAGCCTCGATGAGGCAACGCGTGCGAGCGTTGGTGGTGTTGGGCTTCAACCACCTGCCGGAAGGACGAAAAGCGCCGAAAAATACTGTGCCGCGAGGCTTGCCGGTAGAGAAGGTGAAAGGCGAAGTTGCGCTGAAGATCGCGGAGATGGATGAGATCATCTCGCAGTGCGAGGCCCGATTCGGGCGCGGCAAGGTGCTCGATCATCCGATTCTGGGTCCGCTGACGGCGGCGCAATGGAAAAAGTTTCATCTGATTCATGGCCGGCATCACGTGAAGCAGATTCTGAGGCTGCGCGGGCAGGGCAAGGCCGAAGGGCCACCTGTCTGAGATGCGGAAGCGGAGCAATGAAAACGCCGGCCAATAGCCGGCGTTTCTGACTCGCAGTAGACGGGAGCTTTGCCTGCGGATGATTCAGGACATTTATTCTCACGGCTCGCGCATGTCGGCGGGAACGCCGGCTTTGCGAGCTTCTTCCTGGATATCGTCGAGCTTTTGCTTGGCGTCGTCGACGGCCTTCTGCTTGTCGGCGATCTTTTGTTTGTAATCCGCATCTTCCTTGTCCCACTGGGTGGCGTTGCGCATGCGGTTCCCTACATCGGCGTACATGGCGGCGGCGCGAAGCTGGTATTCCTTTTGCAGCACGTCGAGTTCGCGCGAGGCCAGGTCGATCGCATTCTTCTGTGCCGATAGCTTATCCTGCCAGGATTTCCATTCGGTCTGCTTTTTGGCCTGTTCGTCGTCGGCAGTTTTGTCTGCTGCGGCGTCCTTGGCGTCCGCAGGATTGGTTCCCCCGGCGGCGGGGCCTTCTCCTACGACGGAGAGTTTATCGTCCTTCGGAAGGTTGTCGTTGTCATAAACTTTCGGCTTGGCTTTTGCGGCCGGGTCTTTGTGAACCTTGCGGGCATAATCCCCCAGCGAAGATTGATCCGGCGAGGGTGTGGTGGTCTGTGCCACGGCCAGAGAAGCAGCCAGTGTAATAAACAGGGGAAATGCGAATGCGGTCTGCGCCATGCGTTTCATAGCTTCCATCCTTTGTGTACGTCCGTGAGCCGATCCGTTTGTTCGGGTCTGCCCACTGATGCTGATCGTTCAACATCTCAAGTGGCTCGGCTCACTGCAGCGGCACGACTGCCAGAATCTGCGGCCGAGCGTTTCTCCGCCAGAAATCCTCCAATGCGGCGGTCCAGACTGGCGGCTTCGCTGGCTATGTCGGCAGCCAATTGCAGGGCCAGATCTGGTTCCCGATTTCGCGCCAACTGTTGGGCGTATCCGGCGATAGTAGCCAAGGAGGTGCGCAGCTCCAATGCCATTTCGGCGGAAAGCTCGTTGTGCAGTTGTTGCTGGAGTCGGATGTGTTCGAACTCACTGCGGTCGCTGAT
>PKVZ01000257.1:0-3252 GCA_003131635.1 Acidobacteriaceae bacterium | reverse complement strand
GACGGCTGAGGAGTCCTGCGGGCAGACCGCAGCGTCGCGGAAAATATTTTCTGCACTCATCCCCGACAGCGAACGGAATCCGAGGATTTCCTTGGCCGCGGGATTGGCTTGTTTCACCAGTCCATTAAGTCCGAACACCAGAACGCCGGAAGGAAGATTCGACAGCACGGTCTGACTGAAATTTTCGGTGGTGCGGGCGCGGCGTTGTTCGGTGAGCGTTTGCACTTGTAATTCGTGCTTCTGCTGCTTCAGTTGCTGGATGACGGTGCTATAGAGCTGGACCGGCAAAGTTTCCAGAGTGGGAGCGGCAGCGGAGTCAAGGTCAGCCTCGGCAGCGATATTGCGGCGCAAGCGGCGCATCAGGAAGATGGCGAACAGGAAAGAGCATCCAGCCGCGAGCAGCACCGCCAGGGCGCGCAGTATCAACGGATTGGCGAACAGCTTTACCACCAAAGCCTCCCATACCAGCGCAGGAACTGGTTGCCAACGAAGAGCGCGAGCAGTGCCATGCTGCCGAGAAAAACTCCAAAGGGCATCTGGTAATGGCGGTATACCATTTGTGCGGATTGCCATCCCCGTTGGCGCGCGGCTTGTAGGTTAGCCAATCGGCGCGCGAAGCGGTGAGTTCGCTTAATCCAGACCATCAGTACTGTAGCCAAACCAAACAGCGACCCGCCCAGCGATGCCGTGAAGATGGTAAAAATGGTGAGCTTCATCCCGAGAAAGGCGCCCACCATGGCCATCAGCTTTACATCGCCGAAGCCCATGCCTTCCATTCCGCGCCAGCGCAGGTAAACGGCGCCGGCGCCGTAGATGAATGAAGCCCCGAGCGCCGCACCCAGCAGGGAATCGAGCAGAGAAAATAAGTGTGTGGCCACAGCGGCGCTGAACGGCAGATTTACCATCGCCGGCAGGAACTGTGAAGCGACGTCATCGACTGGAACGATCAAACTGAAGGCCACACCCAGGGCCAAGCCTGAAAGCGTGAGCTTATCGGGTAACAGCTTGGTTTCAGCGTCAGTGAAGATGAGGCCGAGCAGCAGGAATCCGAAGACGCAGTATTTCAGCGTGGCCAGCGTGAGTCCGAGGTAGGCGTAGCAGCCTAGGAATAGAACGCCCGTGAGCAGTTCGATAAACAAATAGCGGGCGGAGATTTTCGCCTTGCAGTGACGGCAGCGGCCGCGAAGGATCAGCCAGCTAAGAACCGGCAGATTATCGTAAAAGGCAATCGGACGCTTACAGCCGGGGCAGGCCGAACGCGGCGCAACCACCGACAAACCCAAGGGCAGGCGATAGATACACACGTTCAGAAAGCTGCCAAAGGCCAGCCCCAGGAAAAAAATCGACGATGCAAACAGCGGGTCCATTGAATTTTGCTGCGTTTTTGGAAGGCGGGCGCTGGTAAGCGCAGGTCTTTCTTGGAACGCAGATTTGCCTCGATCTTGACTGGATTATAAGGCGGCGATGGCAGGGAGGAGTAAGGTACTGAAGTCACTGTCCGAACGGACGATGGGTCAAGGATGGGAAAACCGTAGCAATTCGCCCTTCAGTGCCATGGACGACGGGTCGTAAGCCGGAAGGGGTCCATTCCACGCAGTCCAGGTGCGGGGGATCAAACGAGTCTCGGGCGCGGGCTGGGTCCGCCAATTTCCGTCTATTTGCTCGCGGACAAACATGGAAAAAGAAGGCGTACCCTCTCCATTGAAAGTGGGCAAACAACTCCACTCGAACAAAGCCGCCTGGAGACCTTCGCTGATGGATTCCGAAGGGTCTAGACAAAGAATCCAATCGTGGCGCGCCTGGTTAAGGTAATGATTCGTGGTGGCTCCGCTATCGGCGGGCAGAATGCGCGCCCCGTATTCGCGGGCGACGCGGGCGGTTGCATCAGCGGAGTGATGGTCCACGATCAGAATTTCTGCGCAGGGCAGAAGTGTCTCCAGCGCCCGACCCAGGCGTGGGGCCGCATTGCTTGTGTGCAGTAATGCCGTGATTGGAGGCATGAGCGGAATCGACCGGCCTTCAAGAGTGTACGACGCTGGATCAAGGCTATGAGTAGCTCTTCTAGGATAAATGCCGCATTGACCCTTCAATGGCGGTGTGAGAGACTGCTCGCGCTATTATGTGCCGTAGAAGTGTAGCGCGGATACCACCTCGACTTTGGCCGTCCCTTGCGGTTTTTGCCTTGAGTTTATTCCTGGCGGCGAATGCCTCGGCGCAGGGCGCTCCGCTCAAACCCACGGGAGCCCCGACCAATTTGACTCCCAGCTTCGACAGCAGGGGTGGCGGAACCGTTCTTTTGCTTACGGTATACGCCGAAAACAATAAGCGGCGTTTGGACCGGCAATCTGTTGTCAAACTTACTAATCAAGCGACACAGACCATTAGTTGGCAGACTACAAACGATCGGTCGGAAGCATCTTTCGGCGACCTGCCTTTCGGACATTACGATATTGAAGTGAGCGCGGTAGGATACATTACTGACCACAAAGAATTGCAAGTGATAAGCGCTCTGAACAGCGTCAAATTGGAGATCGTGCTGCAGCGAGATCCCGCGGCCTTTAAGCTGGATGTTGACGAAGCGCTGCCGACCAAGGCTCGCAAGGAAACTAAGCATGCGGTCTCTGCGCTGAAGTCTGGAAATCTTAAACAAGCTGAGAGATGGCTGGACGCCGCTTACCAGTTGGCGCCAGACAATGCCGACCTGAACTTTTTGATGGGATACCTGCGCTACCGGCAGAAGGATTTCGAGCACGCGCAGACCTACCTGGGAACGGCGGCAAATCTGAATCCGCGGGACGTTCAGTCACTCACTTTGCTCGGACGGTTGGGTCTGCAGAGAGAGGATTACGTCGCCGCCAGTTCGACTCTCGAGAAGGCGGTCGCCGCCGATTCGGAGTACTGGATGGCGCACGATTTGCTGGCCGGAGCTTATCTGAAGCAGAAAAAATACGAGCAGGCCCGGCAGCAGGCGGAACTAGCCATAGAAAAGGGCGGGGCGGGCTCAGCGCGGCTGGTGCTGGGGCAGGCGTTGGTGGATGTGGGGCAGAAAAAAGAGGGCATCGAGGCATTAAAGGTTTACTTGAAGGATTCACCGAAGAGTCCATTTGCGCAGCAGGTAGGCAATCTGATCGCCGAACTTGAGCTGCCGGATGCGATGGGTAGGCCTGCAAACGGTAGCTCCGTGGCTGCGGCTCCGCTGGTGGGAGTGGATCCTCTTCTCGCGTCTCCTGAGATGTCGTTCACGATGAAGCC
>PKVZ01000238.1 GCA_003131635.1 Acidobacteriaceae bacterium | reverse complement strand
AAACTAAATCCGAAATCCAGATTGGAAGTTGTCGATGCCTGCTGAACGTCTGCAAAAAATTATCGCCGCCGCTGGGATTGCCTCTCGACGCAAGGCCGAGGAGTTGATCGGGGCGGGTCACGTGAAAGTTAACGGCGCGGTGGTCACGGAACTTGGCACCAAGGCGGACCCCGACACCGATCACATCCGAGTCGATGGAAAACTGTTGCAGGGCGCGCAGCATCACGTCTACCTGCTGCTGAACAAACCTAAAGGTTACGTAACCACGGTGAGCGATCCGGAACATCGGCCTACGGTGATGCAGTTGATTCGCGGCGTGAAGAAGCGGGTTTATCCGGTGGGTCGGCTCGATTATGCCAGCGAGGGCCTGCTGCTTCTAACCAACGATGGTGCACTAGCGAACAAGTTGATGAAAGCGGCGTCGCAGGTGCCGAAGACATATGTGGTAAAGATCGCCGGAGTGCCGAGCGCCGAGGCACTGGAGAAATTGCGCGGTGGAGTTTCGATCGCAACCGAGGATGGTCGAAGAGTGCGGACGGCACCTGCGGGTATCCGGCTGGTGAAAGAAGCGAACAATCCGTGGTACGAAGTCACCTTGATTGAGGGACGGAATCGCGAGATCCGGCGCATGTTTGAGAAGGTTGGACACCATGTCGAAAAAATCAAGCGCGTGCGCTACGGGCCACTCAAGCTCGATGTTCCGCCGGGAGAATTCCGTGCCCTCACCCAGGCGGAAGTTGATCGCCTGCAGACCGCTTGCAACAAACCGATGGCGGGAGCAAAGCCTTCCATGGCATGATGGGCAGCAGGCATGAGCCGCTTTTTCGATCTGGTTTCCAAGCCCGCCCGCGACATGGGCACGACGAATGTTCCGGGCGCGACGCCCGCGGCGCTGGAGCGCCGGGCTCCACTTCTCAACCCGCTCATCAACCTCGATTCCAACGAAAATCCATTTGGCCCTTCGGCGCAGGCCATCGACGCCATGCGGAGCGTGCTGTCCGCGGCGGGATCTTACCCTGACGACGACTGCTCTTCCCTGCGCCTGAAGCTGGCTACACATCACGGGCTGCCACCGGAGCAGGTGCTGGTNNGCTGTGACCAGCGAGCGCTCGTTCATTGTGTACTCGATGGCGGCGCAGGCGGCGGGCGCGCATCTGATCGAAGCGCCCATGCGCAACGACAGTTTTGATCTCGAAGCGATTCTCGCCGCTATCGATTCGAAGACGCGCATCATTTTTCTGGCAAATCCCAACAACCCTACCGGCACAGTGCTGGAACCGGCCGTGGTGGAGCGCTTTGTGGCGCAGGTTCCCGGCCATGTGGTGGTGGTGCTGGATGAGGCTTACTACGAATTTGCCCAGCACTTCGCAACCCTGCGCGCGGTCAGCTATTCGAAGTCGCTGGATTATGTGCGTCAGGGCGCGAGCGTGGTGGTGCTGCGAACATTTTCCAAAGCGCACGGACTGGCCGGCCTGCGCGTGGGTTACGGTCTGGGCCCGGCGGAGTTGCTGGGATATTGCGCGCGCATGCGCAATACATTTTCCGTGTCGTCAGTGGCGCAGGCGGCGGCAGTGGCAGCGCTCGATGATGACAAGCATCTTCAACGCGTGGTGGAGAACAACGCCATACAGTCGCGGGATCTCAGCCAGGGATTGTCCGCACTGGGATATCGTGTGGTTCCAACGGCTGCGAATTTTTTGTATTGCGATCTGAAAGAAGAAGCGGCGGCGGTGGCTGAGCGGTTGCAGAATGAGGGCGTAGCGGTGCGTCCGCTCGGTCCCTGGGGGGCGCCGCGCTGCATTCGCGTAACCATTGGCACTCCAGAACAGAACCAGATCTTCCTGAACGCAATGCGGCGACTGGGATCTTCTGTTGAAAGGGTCGGCTCTCGAGCCTAGCGCGGAAACTAGCGGCATGCCCAGTTGGCGCCGCCGGTTTTCAGGGTGCTGAGCGGAACAGGATATTTGAGTCCCAGAGGCGGCTAATGCCGCCCCCGGGACCGCGGTGGGGGAGGGCCCCGTTTTCCGAAGACTGCTCGCTTCGGAACTTTTTTGGGTCGCGGCCAGCCTAATAGCGGCCTTGTTTGACCCAGAGACGAATCTGATCTTCGACGGAAAACCGGTGCGCGCGTGAGCCCATGAATTTCGACTCAAGCGAAAAAGCATGAGCCTCAAGCGGCACAGAGAAATGAAGCTTGGTATTGATGAAGCCGCGGACGAAAAGCTCGGTGTAGCGCTCAAGACCCAGCACTTCAAACTGCACGGCATGCACGAGTCCGTGAAACAGGCAGCGCTCGGTGACTTTTTCGTTGAAGACCACAACGTCGAGAAAGGTCAAAGAGTGCATGTGCGTGATTTCCGGGAGATTGGCAAACCCCAAGGCCCGGGCTTCGGCGTAAAACGGCGGATTGGGGAGGCGTTCGCCATTGAGCTCGACAACCCTTACCTGATCGAGCAGGGCATGCGAAAAATACGGCCACATAAGAGCTTTCTGGTGCTGGGTTAGAGGCGCGGCCGAGTGGAAATAGCGTTCCCGCTGATCGCGCAGGTAGGAAGAAACCAACTCGATGGCTTCGCCGATGCGTTCCTCGGGAAGCGGGGCGGGAGGCTCGGCCTCGACAGCGGGAATTTTACTCTCGATGGACGTGTAATATTCGCTGAGGGCCGCGGCCGCCTGAAGGGACTTGCGAAGAATATCGCGCTGGCCAAAGCGGGCCAGATCGTCGGTGGAAAAGCGGAGGCGAAGCTGGTGCGTGGCGCAATGCGCGCTGAGCAGTTCCAGCTGCGCCTGGCGCAGTTCAGAATTCATGTGGACGATAGCAACTCTATCGTCAGGGTTCTCCCACGAATACATCTGACAACTCCTAGGAATCGAGATACCGGAAGGGGGCCCAATTGCTCATTACTTATACAACGTTATATTGACGATGTCAACACAATTTAGTAAGCAAAAATCGATTTTTTAAATTTTCTTTACATTGTTATGTTTACGGAGTATACATAACCGTTCGAGACCCCGGAGGTGTACCGTGCCCCGCCCACCCAACCCTGACCTGGAAGAGCAAATCCTGAAGGCGGCCCGCAAGCTGTGGAAAAAGGGAGGGGGCAACGCGCTTACCATGCGCGCGGTTGCGGAAGCGGCAGGGACCAATACGCCCGCGGTCTACCGGCGCTTCCGCGACCGGGAGGACATTTTGCGGGCGCTGCTGCAGCGCATCCGCCTGGAATTTGCCGCCGTGCTGAAAGCGGCCCCATCCCCGGAAGAGGCTTGCGAGCGGTATGTTGATTACGGGCTAAGCCATCCCCACGAGTACGAATTGTTCTATCGGCACGAATACGAGCTGTTTTATTCGGCGCGCGCCCTTCGCGCCGGCGCCAGGAATACTGTGGGGCGGCCGGCGCGCGACGCCATGGACCAAAAGATGGTCGAGAAGTTCGGTGGAGCGCCCGAGGACCACAAACGTCTTAATGAATCGTTGTGGATGCTGGCCCACGGAGCAACCATGCTCATCATCGGAAAGACGATCCTGCCCACGGAAGTACAGGAATCGAGAGCTACCTTCACGGCTGCGGTGGCAGCGCTGTTGGAAAAGTGCGATTTGTAAGGCACACACGTGCCCCCGGCAGCAGTCTCCCATCCACGCCCCACGGTCGGCGATTGAGATTCCAGCGATTGGAAATTAGCGCGTGGTATTCGGGGGTTGCGGTTCGGCGGAGGCTCGCAGGCCGTTGGCGTCGAAGATGAAAGTGCGGACTTCCCCGGGATTGCCGTGAGTCGAGATTTCTTTGCCGTTGAGCAGGAAGCTGACGCCGGCGGAGTTGCCGGCTTTCACTATGATTTCATGGCTGGCGCGAACGGATGTGTTGGCGGGCGCGATCAGCGTTTCTTGCGCCACAGGTTGGCCGTCGGCTGTGATGGAGACCCAGGAGGTTTGATCCGCACGGATTACTAGCGTGAATCTGGGCGGCGGTGGAGGAGTGGTCTGGCGGCCGTGGGGCTTCTCCACTGCAGGGGTAGCGTCTGTATCGGGTGGGTTGCTGGGCGCGGTTGACGGGGAGGAGTGCTTGGCGGCCAGTGACGGAGTTACGGCAGACGGTTTGGACGAGGCGAGAACTGGCATCGCAACCCCAGGGGCAGGACTGACGGGAGCACGACCGGCAGGAGCAGGACTGGCCGAGGCAGAGGCGGCGGGCTGAGAAGACGCTGCAAGCTGGCTGCGACGGCGAAGAGCCCACACGGCCAGCGTCAAGGTAATCACTAGCAGAGCGGCGACGAGTCCCCAGGGAACCCGGCGGGAAGACTGATCCACCCCCATAGATGTCGCCGCTTCCACTTGTTCGGAATCGCTGTCCCGCGAAAGCTGCGAAGAGGACGGCCCGGAAGTGAGGTTCAGGAACGAAAGGGGTGACGAAGGAATCCCATCGCTCCCTTGGGGACGAGCCGCGTTCGATCGTACTTCCTGGGGATGGGCGTGATCAGAACGAACTTCACGGTCCTCGCTGCGACGGGCTTCCTTTCGACGGTCATCTACATGTATCCGGCGATCAGTAGGTGAATCACCGGCCTCGTGGTTTGCAAGCCGGTCGCTGCGGAGATTCGTATTGCCGCGGTCATGCTCCTGAGGGCCCTTACCGGGAAGGTTAACATTGGGATTGCGGCGAACTGCTTCAGGGCGAACTGCTTCAGTGTGTTCCGCGGCATCAGCCGCGGGCCCGCCGGCGGAATTGCGAAAGCTGGGCAGGATGGTTTGGGATTGAACCTGGCTCTCGCGCAAGGCGGCCAGATAGTCGGATACGGTCTCTTCTTCATCGAGGCCGACCTGGCGGGCGTAGGCGCGGACAAATCCTTTGTTGAAAACGCCGCCGGGAAGCTGGTCAAAATGTTCGTCTTCGATGGCGCGCAGCATCCGCGGACTGATTTTCGTGGTGGTGGAGATGGCGTCGAGCGAGATGCCACGCTGCTCGCGCTGTTTGCGCAGTTTTTCTCCAAACGCACCCAAAATGGACTCCCGGCGGGGGTTGAGGAAGCTTAAGCCCGCATCCCGACGCACACAATCATAGGATAAGTGCGAGGGGATATGCCAGAAGAGGTTGGCAATGGACGTTACCGTAGATAAGTGACAACCAACGAGAATTCTAACTATTTTTTCCGCAGCACAACAGTGAATTGGGTTTTGCACGTTTTAGCTGGATCGTCGAAAGCGGAGCCTTCGCGGTCGCCTTCGGAGGCGCGGAAGAAGAGCCCTTGTTTCGTAGTCTCGGGAAGGCCGATGAAACGGGCCTTGCCATCGGCATTGGTTCCGACCGTGAGGTCGAACTTGTGGAGACTGGCGAATCCATAGGCGATGTGGACGCGGATGTTGGCCGCGTAAACCGGCTGACCGGCATCGTCGGTAATGGTGAAATCGGCGGTGCAAGGACCGAGGCCAGCGTCGACTTCGGCGATGGATTTGGGGTCGGGCTTTTGCTCAACCGGCGAAGCGGCCGGGGCCCGCACGGCGAAAGAAAACATCGCGATGGCGAGCAGCGTGGGGAGCGGAGATCGGTGGCGAACCATCCCGAGCATACCGTACTAGAGTACGCCAAAGGCTGGCTGGCGGGTCAAGGGCGGAACCCACCCCTGTCGGCCATCGTTGCTAAGTGAAGAAGCCATTGGCGTTATCGGTACTGGTTACCAACGGTCATTGCCGCCAGGGGGATGCGAATCTATAATTTTTGGAACTGTCACTCGTCCATGCAACGGATCGTAGTCTCGAAACTTGAGTAACGATTCGAAGATCAGGGCTCAAACTAAAACACACGCGGGCCGGAGCGCCCGCACTAACGGGAGATGAACTAAACCCGCATGTCCGAGGCCGCCGGCACGCAACTAACCCGACAGAGCCAGGAGCTCAATATTTTTCACGACGTCGCCAAAGCGCTGACGTCGTCGCTGGACCTTGACTCGATTCTGCAAACCATAATGGAGAAGATGGCGGAATACTTCCGTCCCGACACCTGGTCGCTGCTGATGGTCGATGAGCAGAAGGAAGAACTCTACTTCGCAATTGCGGTGGGTGCTGCGGCGGAGGCGCTGAAAGATATTCGGCTGAAGATGGGCGAAGGCATTGCCGGCTGGGTGGCGAAACACGGCGAGCAGGTCATTCTGTCCGACGTGGACAGCGATCCCAGGTTTGCCAAACGAATCGACGAAGCCACGCATTGCGAGACGCGATCCGTGATCTGCGTGCCCCTGCGGTCGAGACTGCGGGTGCTGGGCGTGATCCAGTTGGT
>PKVZ01000270.1 GCA_003131635.1 Acidobacteriaceae bacterium | reverse complement strand
CGGGAAGTCAAGCGCAAGAACGGTAATAATATAGTTGACTGACTACAGATCGATCTCTATACCAACCATCCACCAGATTCGGTCTCGAAGGTCGGACAGTTTGAAGAGGATGCGCTCTGCCAGTGTTTGTGGCTGTTTCCTAATGCGGTATAAAATTCCATTTTCCAGTATTCTTTTAGGGTCAGGCAAACCAGAGGCCCCCACAACGCCCCCGACTCTAATGTACTGGTGCACGCGGGCCACTTCCTCATTTGCAGCGTCTAAGTAAGACACTTCTTGGCTATGCGTGCCTGCTGGCTCATTTGCCTTTGTGCGAACAGGTGTTGAATCTCTCCTAGGAACCGCCTTTAATTCTCCCGATAACGTCCTTTCGTAATATCTTCCCCTATTAAATCTTCTACGCATTCGCCACTCGGAAACACGTACAATGGGAGGCGTCATGGTTAGCAGTTCTCAAATCAAAGAGCGTCTCTCGCGATTTCTCGCTGGGCAGATCGGCCTTGACGATTTTGAGGATTGGTTTGTTTCTAGCACTTGGAACATTCACCTCAGCGGCAGCGTAGCAGCGGAGGATTTGACCTTCGCTGTTGAGGAGTCGCTATCGGAATATTCAAGCAAGCACATTAGCGAAAAAGAATTACGCATTGAACTCGGCGATCTCATTCAACATGAAAATAAGGTTGTGGTCTTCAGTAATGTTTTCGTGCCAGTGTGGAAAATCAGTTCCGCCCCGGCTGTATTTATGACCGCACGACTATGAGGGGTATACGAGTCAGTTCCATGTCGTCAATTGTGACAATGACCCAGTAAAGACCTTCCTCTTGAGCTGCAATGTAGAGTTGCGTTATGAGATTCTGGCCCGTATCTTTCCCTAACAGTTTTACATTGTGCTCAATTGGCGTTCCCTGAACGTTGCCGCTGGGGGTCAGAAAAGTCATACGTAGCGTGTAATCTCCGATGGCAGGACCGGACTTCAAGGCGACGAAACAGTTCAAGTTGAAAATCGGCACAGGTTCGCCACTACCGGGCGGCATCGCCATGCCTGCCAGACCTACTCCTGGCGGTCCCTGCATCTGCAATTGCACTCGGTCAGCGATGCGTATAACGCTCACGCTGCCGTCTTGCTCTATGAGAACCTTTTCACAGAGCAAAGCCGCAGTGAGGTACGGGCGAGGTTTTTCTTCCATATTGTGACTCCCATCAAGACCTAGCAAAATGTAAAGGCTGGGTTGACTTTTGTCGCATGACACGGCACACTCCTAGTGTCGTGCCACAAAAGCCAACTCTCCCGGCCCACTCCGCCAAGAATGTTACGGGTGACTTCGGCAAGTTCACGGATTTCATGAGGCGTCTAGTGGCTGTCCCCCATTCGGAGATCAAGGCTAAACTAGACGCCGAGAAACAAGCGAAGCAACGGCAGAAGAAACTTTCTTCCTCCCGCGCTTCCCACGCCAAGGACTAGAACGGCGTTTCTCCCACCTTGCCAGTTACCTCCGCAAAGGTCAACCGCTTCCCCGCGATCTGCGATAAGGCTAGAGTGAACCTCTCAGCGTCAGTCAGTTTACGCCATTTTCATCTTTCCGGTTGTTGTAGCGAAACATTTGTTCGTCAAGGTAGCGGTGAAGATGAAACGGCTCAACTGCAACATAGGTGCCGTTCAATCCGCGCTTGAGAAGCGACCAAAAGTTCTCAAGGCCGTTGGTGTGCACGCGACCATTGACGTACTTCTCCACATGGTTCACAAATTCGTGAGTGTATTCCTTCGGCAGTGAGCGATACACCTTCGCTTCATCGGTATAGATTTTCGATCCCGGCGCAACCTGATCCAGTACGGCAGTCTGTAGCGATGCGCGATTGACCTTCGGCACGACCATAGCGCGTACCTTGCGCTGTTCACGGTCCAGCACGCCCCACACGGCAGCCTTGTTGACTAGGGCCGCGTCTCCCATCGAAGTTTCCCGCGCAACCTTGAATTGTGCCCGACGCTTCGCACTCATGTTCTTAGCTTTGCCGCCGACAAAAGTTTCATCCGATTCAATCTCGCTTCCCGGTCCACCCATCTTTACGAAAGTCCCGGTCTGCATTGCGAGTCTGATTCTGTGCATCATGAACCATGCGGACTTCTGGGTCACGCCAAGAGCGCGGCCAATCTCGTAAGAGGAAATCCCATTCCGGCAAGCGGAGAGTAGCCAAGTGGCAGGTAGCCACTTTTCCAACGGGATCGGGCTGTCCTCAAAAACTGTCCCAATCTTGAGCGAGAACTTTTGCTTAGGATGGTCACCATAGCAGCGATACAGCCGCGCCTTCTCAAGGTAGGTGACCTTCGCAGCACCACAGTAGGGGCAGCGTACCTTACCATCCGCCCAGCGGACGGCGATCATGAACATGCGGCAATTCTCGTACTCGGAGAAGAACTGGATAGCTTGCTGGAGAGTCTGTGGGCCTTTCATGTGCTTAAGGTAGCACACTGACTGTAGTCAGTCAACTATATTATTACCGCAAGAACGATATAATCGGGCACCGTGAGTCCAGTGCTAAACCAGAGAATCCGGCGTTGGCTGAAGCGAATCGTGGCCGGGGGATTGATCTTGGCATTGGGCCTGACGGCGCTGGCTTATACCGCGGATTACGCCGTATTCCGCTATCGCGTGGGCACGCGCCAGGCTTTCGGACAAGTCACCGTGACCAGTTACGACGCGGTGCCGCAGAAAAACGGCAAGACCGTATTCATCTTCAACGACCCGCAGGCGCAAACTTGTGTGAACTCGTTATTTCCGCGCGCGGGATATCTGCCGTGCTGGTATTTGCGGCGGCACACCGAACAGAGGACGGACTTCTAAACGCGCACCGCGAAAATCTCCCGGCGCTCCGACTAACAGCTTGCAGAGAAATTCAGCGTGAATGGAAAACCTCAAGCGAAGACGATGCCAACCTCGTCGATCTGAACAAAGTCGCTTGCTTCATCTCTCAGGAGCGCGTCATCCTACAGCAGAATCCCGAGCTGGGTACAGATATCCAGCTAGCTGGTTAATTTCGAGCTCGGTGGCCCATTTCAACCACTCCTAACCAGCGTGCGCAATGGCCTGCGCGGGCATCGTCAGCGGGTTTCGCCTCATCTAACAGAGTAACCAATGAGCAGGAAGGAATTGGCTAGGAGGACAGAGTTTATGAAGCGGTTACAGGTGCAAGGTATAGCGAGCTTCTTCTTCCTGGCAGCGCTTTTATCTGCGCCCGCATGGGCTAGTACGGATGCGAGCTCAAATTCAGCAGTGCCGGGAACGGTGAATTACGTTGAAGGACAAGCCTTCATCGGAGATCAGAAGCTCGACCACAACTCAATTGGCAAGACCATTCTCGAAGATGGCCAAACAGTTAGTACGCAAACCGGCAAAGTGGAAGTCTTGTTAACGCCGGGTGTTTTCCTGCGCGTGGGGAGCGGCAGTTCGGTCCGGATGCTGACCGACAGCCTCACCAATACCGAGTTGAAACTGACGCAGGGCCACGCCATGGTGGAGGTGGACGACATTTATCCGCAGAACAATCTCCGCATGGTGGAAGGCGAGGCGACCACCCGGATGGTGAAGCCTGGGCTCTACGACTTCAACTTACGGCAAAATGAAGCCCGCGTGTTCGACGGCCAAGCTACAGTGCAGGATGGCGACACGCAGATTAAGTTGAAAGGCGGACACGAACTGCTGGTGGCGGACAACGCGCCTGCTAAGGCAGAGAGCTTCAAGAAGAAGGCCTACGAAACCGGCGATCTCTATAGCTGGAGTAGTCTGCGTTCGTCCTATTTGGCAGAAGCCAATGTGGATGAGGCGAACATGCTGCTGGATGGCGGATGGGGCGGCGGATGGGGAGGGGACCCGTTCTGGGGTCCGGGCTGGGGCTGGGGCGGAATGGGTTGGGGCGGCTGGGGTGGTTGGGGTTGGGATCCCTGGTTCTCGGCATACACGTTCATGCCCTGGGGGGGGATTGCTTATAGCCCGTTTGGCTGGGGATTTTATTCACCCGGCCTTGTCGGTCGTGCTCCATTTTACGGCGGACATTTCAATCACAGCTTTAATGCCTCGAACGTGCATGCGTGGGGGCCGGGAGAGCACTACGCAACGACCAAGGGCTATTCTCACGGCCTGTACAGCGGAGCGGGAGCGCCGCGTGGCGCGTTCCACTCTGGACCGACCATGGCTCGGGCAGGCGGCTTTGGTGGCGGAGCCCACGGGGGCGGCTTCCACGGTGGTGGAGGAGGCGGCGGTGGCCACGGCCGCTGAAACAACCGTGCGGCAGGCGGGGCGCGAAAATGCGCCCCTTTTTTCGCCTGGACGCGTAAATTTGCATCTAGTTGCGCAAAAAATTGGTAACCCAAGCTGTGGCATGATCATCATACTTATAGTTATATAAGGTAAGCCGATGTCGTTTGACCGGCATTTCCGGAGCCGCGACCGAGCGGTTTGGATTCGAACCATATTTGCCTCAGTTGCGCTCGTCGCGATCTTTGCTGCGCGCGGCGCTCCTTCGCAATTCGCGAGTGGGACAAGCGGGCACTCGATCAGCGCTGATGCTCACCACGACCAGAGGCCGCGCTTTGACTTCAGCAATACAGCGTGGAGCGCTCCCGCTTCCACGTTTGTATTATTTCGCCCCAGTTCACGATCGGCTAGCCTGAACCCGCCGCCGCGGCTGTTCTCCACGCTGCAAAGTACGGGTTTCCACTTTAACCGCCCGCCGCCTGCTAATTAAACCGTCCCGACTAAGCGTCTCGAGAATCCTTTCTCGCGAGAAAACGACGACTTTACACGAACATCGATACCGGAGGATTAGATGAGCGGAATGACGATTCTGTGCGTGGAAGACCGGTCAGAATATATGGCGACGCTGACATGCATGCTGGAAGGGATTGGTTACGAAGTATTGCCCGCACGAAACAGAGGGCAGGCGATCGATGTGCTTGCCCATCGGACAATTGACGGGGTCTTGCTGGAATATAACCTGCCGGATGCAGCCGGCACGACGTTGCGCGCGCAATTGAAAGCAATGCGGCCAGACGTTCCGGTTCTTTTGTTTGACGGTGTCAGCAATCAAACTGCGATCATGCTGCGCTTCTTCGATGCTTACCTGCGGAACATGGAGCGGGTTGGCGATGAGTTGGAAGATCTGGAGGCATGAGCCTGGGAGTGATACGAGGCGACAAGCGGTTCTAATTTTGAGAGGTGACAGTTATGAAACGCACGCTATGGATTGGTTTACTGGTGTGCACGACACAGTTGTGGGCGCAAAGCGTGATTCCCGGCGGCACGATTCTTCCGGTCCGCTTGAACTCGTCTTTGAATTCAAGGAAGGTCAAAGCCGGCCAGGTGATTACGGCACGAGTTGCTCAGGATGTTCCGTTGTCGGCGGGAGCGAAAATTCATGCCGGCGCAAAAGTGATCGGCCATGTAATAGACGTTAGGAGTGGAAAGCCTGCGCGAGTATCCATCCGATTTGACACGCTGCTGATTTCCGGGCGGCGAATTCCGGTCACGACCAATTTGAGGGCGTTGGCATCAACCATGGCTGTGGAAGAGGCGCAAGTCCCGCAAACCGGCCCCGATCGGGGAACCCCAGAAAACGCGTGGAACACGGAACAAATTGGTGGCGAAGTCGTCTACCGGGGTGGAGGGCCGGTTGCTGCCGGCTTGCGGACGGTCGGCGAGCCCGTGCCGAACGGCGTGCTCGTCCACGTGTCTGGCAAACCGGGGACTGAGTGCCAAGGCGAGATCGAAGGCAGTGATCGGCTACAGGCGCTCTGGGTGTTTTCTTCCGACGCATGCGGCGCGTATGGCTTCGCCGATTTGGCGATAACGCACGCAGGACGAAGCACTCCGGTCGGGGAAGTGACCCTGGAATCGGAGCACGGAAGCGTAAACGTGAGGGCGGGCAGCGGGATGCTGTTGCGAGTCGACGGTAAAACTCTAACTGGCAGTGCGCAAGGAGCTTCCTAGCGTACCACGGGGGTGAGCGCTCTGCGAAGACCCCGTTATCTTTTCCAAGACGGAGGTTATCCGATGAAAACGCCTCTCCACTCTGGACGAAATTCAATCGGAATCGGAATTGCGAAAGCCGTATTTATTGCGGCGCTGGCCGCTCTTTTTTTTCTGCTCGGGCAAAGCATGGCGAATCATCGCTTCCACCAGGGCGGCCGTCGCCATTGGAACGGCTCTGTCGGACAATAGCGCTGGCGCCGAGGTGCGAACGCTCGGTTTGTTACCTGCGGATTCCGTGCGTCAGTGCGCCTCTACTTGAGTTCCAGTGAGTAGATATAGCCAGTCAATGATCCGTCGTAGCCGGCGCACCAGACGCGGTATCCGGAACTTATTGGCTGCTCGGCGCAGGCATCCATCTCGGCATTGGTGGTCACGTCAACGGACCAGGTTTGACCGCCATTGTTGCTGAAGTAAATGCCGCCTACGTTGGTGTAGAGATTTCCTCCGGCAGCCCAGCCGGTCTTCGAGGTGAGAAATAATATTTCACGAATTGGCCACGGACCGTCCAGAGTACGGGCGCTCCAGGTCTTGCCGCCGTTGGTGGTTACGTGAGCCCAGCCTTCCACGTTGGGGCTGATTTCTCCGCCGCCGACCCAGCCATCGGTGTCATTCAGGAAGAAAACAGGTCCGTCGAAAACTGAATCGACCGAGGGGCCGCAGCTCCAGTTCTTGCCGCCGTTCGCGCTGCTGCAGAAATTAATTCCGGAAGCACG
>PKVZ01000027.1 GCA_003131635.1 Acidobacteriaceae bacterium | reverse complement strand
AGCGACGCCTTGATTTTTTTCCTTACATTCTTCTATCCAACGGGCGTACCTACTTCGAGCGGCATTGGAAAACGTTAAACGCCTTGCAGGAAGCGGGGTTCAAGGTTAATACCAACCGCAAGCTGGTTCATAGCATGGAGGACGTTTGGGCGTTTATCCAGGAGTGGGCGGGGAAACGCGAGTCGCTGGCGTATGAGATTGACGGCATTGTGGTGAAGGTGGATCGGACGGCGTTGCAGGATGAGCTGGGGTTTACTGGGAAGGCTCCGCGGTGGGCCATTGCCTATAAGTATGCGGCGCGGGCGGGAGTAACGGTGCTCAGAAATGTCGGGTGGCAAGTGGGCCGCACAGGCAAACTCACGCCAGTCGCGGAACTGGCTCCCGTCCTGATCGGCGGCACAACCGTCCGCAACGCGACACTTCACAACATGGACGAGATCGGTCGGCTGGCGGTGAAGATCGGAGATCTCATCGAGGTGGAACGTGCCGGAGATGTCATCCCGAAGGTGGTCAGGGTCATCGACGGGAACGATGGCAGGGTTACCAGCACGCTTAGGGAGGAGCAGGTTGCGGTCCTCGCCGGGCGGCCTGACCCAATCGAGGTGCCCGCGAAATGTCCGGTATGCGAGACCAAGGTGGTGCGCACCGAGGGCGAGGTGGATTATCGCTGCGTCAATGCCAATTGTCCGGCGAAGTTGCGGGAGACGATTCTGCATTTTGCTTCGCGCGGGATCATGAATATTGACGGCATGGGTGATGCGCTGGTGAACCAGCTTACCGAGCGTGGGCTGGTGAAGAATGTTGCGGATATTTACAAGCTGACGAAAGCTGATCTGCTCAGCCTGGAGCGCATGGGCGATAAATCGGCGCAGAACATTCTGGATGAGATTGAGAACTCGAAGAAGCTGCCGCTGGAACGGGTGATTTACGGGCTCGGTATTCGCATGGTGGGCGAGCGGACGGCGCAGTTTCTGGCGGAGCATTTCGGATCGATGGAAGAATTCGAGAAGGCTAGTGTAGAAGAACTGCAAGCTGTGAATGAAGTTGGGCCTCGGATCGCCGAGAGCATCGTGGAGTTCTTCAGCATCGCGGCGAATCGCAAGCTGGTCGAACGGCTGCGCGACGCGGACCTTACGTTGACGGGGCAAAAGAAGCAGCGCGGGACGAAGCTTGCGGGGAAAACGTTTGTGCTGACTGGGACACTAGCGCATTTCACTCGCGATGAAGCTAAGAAGATGATCGAAGACGCCGGAGGGAAAGTGACCGGCTCGGTTAGCAAGAAGACGGATTATGTGGTGGCGGGGGCGGATGCGGGGTCGAAGCTGGATAAGGCGAAGGAACTGGGGGTGAAGGTGATTGAGGAGAAAGAGATGAGCCAATTGCTAGGCTGACAGAATATTACTATTTAGTAATCCATGAATATCCTGCATATGGTGCGGGATATTCATGGTTCTCCACAGTTCTCCCTAACCTGTTTTCAGCGCCGCTGTCATCCTCTTCCATGTCTCATCCAACGTCTCCGGAAGAATCCGCGTCTCGCACACGACCGACACAAAATTCGCGTCGGCAACCCATCGCGGCAAAACGTGCATGTGGATGTGTCCGGCGATGCCGGCGCCAGCGGCTTTGCCGATGTTCATGCCGAGATTGATGCCATCGGGGTGGTAGAGTTCGCGCAGGAGGGACTCCATGCGCTGTGAAAGTTTCATCATTTCATTCGCGGCTTCTGGCGGTAGCTTTTGCAGTTCGTCCAAGTGTGCGTAAGGGACGATCATTACGTGGCCGGGGGTGTAGGGATAGGTATTCAGAATGACGAAGCAATGCTGGGCGCGATAGACGATGCGGGTTTTAGCGTCGTCATTGGCGGCTACTGCGTTGCAAAAGACGCACTCCGTGGTCTTCTCGGCAGCGGAGACGTAGGCGTAGCGCCAGGGGGTCCAGAGGTAGTCCATCACAAGGCAGGGTAGCAGATGGTGAGCCTGGTCGTGTAGCCAACCAATCGTGGCGAACTCTACGGAGCTTGTGCAGCCGTGACTATTGCGGAACGTCCGTCTTCATCGGCTTCCACCACCATTGATGGTGTTTACATTGCGACTCGAATTTAGGATCGCAGTGAGAATGAAAAGTGTTCTCCGCGATGGCGAGGCCCAGAGACGTTCCCAGGAACATGTCGGAGGGCCAGTGATCACGGGCCATGAACCGGCTGAAGGTTACGGTGAATGCCGCTCCGTAGCTCAGCACACGAGCCCATGGTTTAGGGTATTCGTCGGCCAGAACGGAAGCCATGGCCCAGGTAAACATGGCATGGCCGCCGGGAAACGACGTGTTCACGGCGTGGTGCTTGAAGAAGTCGCCGTTGCCGTTGCCTTCTCCCGGACGCTGGCGTCCGAAAATGAGCTGCATGGGGGTGTATATCAGGAACGTGTTTACCAGAGTTTCGAGTTCGAGCTCTCCGGTTTCTCTGGCGTGCTGATGGTCGGTCTTGATTCCGTACAGCCAAACTCCGGCCAGGGAGGTGGCTAATCCCGCGATTGCAATATCGGAGGTGTCTTGATACAGCGTAAAATGGCTGTTAGGGACGTTACTCTCAATATGTCGATCGGCGGCGAGGAATGCGCCCGTACCGATCAGGACGACCGCGTCCCATTTGTAGTTATGGGGCTTGAACGGGGCGAGGTAGAGCCTTTTCTGATCTCCGCCAATCCTCTTGATACTGCGCTTGACGAAACCCTGCTGCGGTTCCGTGGGTGCGGAGGTATCGGGAAGCGGAGCGGGAGCATTGGCGGCGTCCGAGGTTTCCAGTCGGAAATCCGCGACGCGGAAGTTTGGCGCCAGAAGAGTTTCTTGAACTTGGGGTGCCGGAAGCAACTCTGGGAGGAACGACGAGTGCTGGCAATAAGCAGGAATCCAGGCCACAGAGCTGGCGATTCCCACGGCAACGAATCGGCGAAGAAGCGGCGAGCATTGAATCAAGTTTTGAGCCCCAGGAACTTTTTTGACCACAAATGCCATGCTTTGATGCAAACCGTGAAAAAGAGTAAGTCAGGTTTTCAAAAATTTACCTAGGTAGGAGCTAAGTCAGGCAAAGGGCGAGATCAGCCATGCAAGAAGATTTGCGTTTGACACTGTTTGCGAGGCGTTGCTATAGTCGAGGAGTTCCCTTTGGACGCGGGTTTCTGTAAAA
>PKVZ01000101.1 GCA_003131635.1 Acidobacteriaceae bacterium | reverse complement strand
GTCGCCAGGAAATGCTCCATGGCGGCGTCGCCGTGGAAGAGCTTGCGATATAAGTGGCGGGGGTTCCAATCGATGAGAACGCCGCCGAGATCGAAGACTGCTATGAGGCGATCGGGCATGGGATTAATTCTATCGAATGTATGTTTTGCGTTGTGAACGTTTGAGTGGTAGGAAGAAGCTGCGGAATTTCGCCGCGCTGGACAGCCGAGCGCAGATGTCCCCACATTTCCACGTTGCATCCGCTTCTACTCGTCCCTGTGAACGGTTTCCATGGAGAAGGCTGGCAGGCAGACGGCGATGTATTCGGCGCCGCCTTCGTGAGGAGTGGAGTAGCGGATCCATTCTCCGGCGTGCGCGATGATGGCTTGCCCGGCGCTGACTTCGAGCGATCCGTTCTTGTGTTCGACGCGCAAGGTTCCTTGGAGAACGATGGTGAACTCGTCGAAAGAGGGAGTCTGGCCGGGCTCGCGCCATCCGGCGGGACTGCGCATGTGGGCGATGCTGGCGGCGGAGGTTTGGGAGTTGACGCGTCCGACGTATTCGTCGATCAACTTGGGCTTGTTGCCTGCTGATTGAATGCGCGTGGGGTGCGGGATCAGGGTGGGCATGGGGAGGCCGCTCTCAGTTCTTACTTCTCAGAGTTGCGATGTCGATTCTTCGTTCCGCGATGCGCGACAAATTTCTTTCTGAAGGTAGAGTGTAACGCGGCGGAGAGATCGAAGAAAACTCTCCGCCGGCTGAATTGCGAACATCAAAGCGAGCGTTACGGGCAGGGATGTGCGGTCGGCGGGGTTGGTGGGATGCCGGGGATGTGAGTGGGTGGTGTGCCGGGCGAGCGGCCAACGGCGGGGGTGCCGGGGATATCGATGCCGGGAGTGCCGGGGGTGCCTGGCGTCCAGCAGATGCCGGGATCGTTATTGTCCGGCATGGCGATTTGTGGGCGCGGCGAGATGGGCTGCTGTGGGGCAGGGTGCTGCTCGGCATCTTTGATGGCGGTGGCAACCTGGTCTTGCTCGAGGGAGAGCGAATGTTGGAGAGTCATCTCGACGGGAGACCCTACGTCGAGGAAAAAATTGTGGGTGTGGAAGAGCAATGCGAAGGCAGCAATGCCGCCAATGGCTGCGCCGACCGTGGCTCCGATGATGGTGTTCTTTGCTGTGCTGCCGGGAGCGGTCACGCTGGAAGAAAGGCAACCCGGAGGCGGTCCGTTACAGCTGGGCGGAAGCGTGCTGGTGATGGTGTTGGGTTGGGAACTCGCGGTGAAGTGTCCAATTAAAGCGCCGACGCCGGCGCCGCCTGCGGGAAGGGCAAGAGCTCCGACGACGTGACCGCTGCCGGGGTCTTGGAAGGCGTAGCCATCACCGCTCTCCATAGTTACGGGGCCGGCTACTGTCGCAACGTAGCCGTCGGGGTAGGTGATTGACATGGATTGCAGATAAAGCTCCGCCCTGCCGCCGGTGCGCGAAAGTTTGTCTACTTTTCCTTGAACGAATGTGCCGGGCGGAATTACGACTTCGTTGCCGGCGACCACCGGCGAAGTGGTTTGGGCGTAGATCTCGTCGCCGCGATGGACGTAGCGGCTCTGAATGGGATGCATGAGCACGAGAGCGATGCTGACTCCGGCGGGGACTGTGATGGTGGTGGCGGCGGAAGCAGGATTTGCGGAGGCGACTGAAGTTGGGGATTGTGAATCTGGCTGCAGCGCGGTTGGTTGCTGGGCCAGGCAAGTTAGTGAGAGCAACATTGTGGAGGCGAACGCCAGTGAGATGAACGTTACTGCAAACATTAGCCTGTTAAGTGCGAGGGTTTGGTGGATTTTAATTTTGTTTGGGAATGAGAAGGGGAGAAGACGAAGATTCGGAGACATCGGTGATACCTCCTTGAAGGCGGGAGCCTTCCGTTCTGCGGCGCTTTCAGAGCCTGCTATCAGCTCATCATAAGTAACCGCGAGGCGACCGATAAGTTGTATAGAGATTGGTGCAGAATTGAAAAGCTGTGAGGAGTTTTGTAAAGGCTTGTGACGATGTGTTGGGATCACACTTGCTGCTGGTATTTTGAGAGCGCTGTATCGTTTACAATCCACGCTTATGTTCTATCGCTCTGACAATCGCACTCCCGAACAACTGCGTCCGGTTTCGATCACCCCGGATTTCATTACCACCGCCGAAGGATCAGTACTGATCGAAGTGGGCAATACGCGGGTGATTTGTACGGCGTCCATTGAAGAAACGGTGCCGCAGTTCATGCGGAACACCGGCAAGGGATGGATCTCAAGCGAGTACGCCATGATTCCGCGGGCGACTCTGACTCGTACGTCGCGAGAAGTGGCGAAGGGACGGCCCAGTGGGCGCACGCATGAGATCCAGAGGCTGATTGGACGGTCGCTGCGTGCAGTGACTGATCTGACGCGGCTGGGCGAACGGACTATCTGGATTGATTGCGATGTAATTCAGGCGGACGGAGGCACGCGCACGGCCTCCATTACAGGCGCATTTGTTGCATTGGGGCTGGCGCTGGAAAAGTTGGTGGAGGCGGGAACTTTGACGTCGGTTCCGCTGCGGGATTTTGTGGCGGCGGTGAGTGTGGGAATTGTCGATGGAGAAATCCTGCTCGATCTTTGCTATGAAGAAGACTCGCGCGCCGATGTGGATATGAATTTTGTGATGACGGCTGGATACAAGATGGTGGAAGTGCAGGCTACTGCCGAGCGGCAGGCGTTTGATGAGGCGCAGTTTGCGAAGATGATGGCTTATGCGCGTCAGGGCGTGCAGTCGCTGATTGCGAAACAGCAAGGAGTGCTGAGCGGGTTGACGTTGAGGCAGTGAGTTAAACGTTATGAACCCAAAGGCTGAACTTGAATGCGCTACGCATGGCGCGGGATATCAGACCTTCGTCTGCGAACATCTAGTTGCCGTCCCGGCGCAAGCTTGGTTTTCGGACGACCCCGATGAGTCGAACCGGTGGCCCGATGCCTGGTGCGCCGCATGCAACATTTTCTTTCTGGAACAAGGGGAGTGGAACGACAAGAACGAATCGAAGCTGAAGATAAAGCTCCTCTGCCATCACTGTTACGAGATGCTTCGCTCCCACGCACAAACTGCAAGTCCGACGCGTTAATTGTCGGTCGTCTTCCGAAAGAGAGACGCGGGGCTTTGCCCGGGTGGACAGCCGAGGGCGGCTGTCACCACATGGCTCGTGCCGCGCTTATTCGTAGCGCAGGCTTTCAATCGGATCGAGGCGGGCGGCGTGGATGGCGGGGACCATGCCGCTGACGATGCCGACCAGGCTGAGAATGATCGTGGCCACGACGAGGCTGCTCAGGTTAATGGTCAAGTGGATGTCTCCGGCTTGGAGGTTGTCGCCAAAGGCGCTCATCAGCGGCAACGCGCCGACGGTCCAGGAAATGATGTAGGCGATGGCGATGCCAGCCAGGCCTCCGGCGAAAGTAATGGCCAAGGCTTCGGCGAGAAATTGCAGGAGGATGTGGTGTTTGTGCGCGCCCATGGCTTTTTCGATGCCGATCTCGCGGGTGCGCTGCTGGACGGAGACCAGCATAATGTTCATCAAGCCGATGCCGCCGATGCCCAGGGTTAGAGCGCCGATGAAGGCCAGCAAAATTTTGAGCGCGGTGGTTACGGTCGAGAACTCGTCAAAGTCCTGCTTGAAATCGGCCATGAATACGGCGCGGCGGTCGTCGGGACGGAAGTTGTGGTGTCCGGCGAGCACGGAACGCACGACGCGAGTGAGTTGTTGGTGGTTCTCGCCTTCGTAATCCATAAAGATGCCGGAGATGTATTTGGTGTCATAAAGGTCGCCCATCGTACTGAAGGGGATAGCCAACAGCGTGTTGTCGTTATCGTCGCCGTCCTGGACCTTGCGCTGATAGACGCCGACTACTTCAAAACTGAGGCCATTGATGCGGATGGATTGTCCGAGCGGCAGCTCGCCGGAGAAAAGTCTGCGGCGTGCTTCATCGCCGATGACGACAACGCGGGCGCGCTGGAACTGATCCTCTTCGCTGAGGCCTCGCCCGGTGGCGACCGCGAACCCACGGATGCGCTCGTAGACGGGATACACTCCGGTGAGGAACAAGTTGGTGAAGGTACGAGTGTCGTGCTGAATGGTGACGTTGCGCTTGTCGAAGATGGGAGTGACGCCTTTAACCATGGGCACTTCGTTGCGAATGTAATCGACGTCGGCAATCTGGAGGCGGACTTCGCTGCCGGCCTTGGCGCCTCCCGCTTGCAGCGAGGTGCGGCCGGGGAAGGCACCGATCACATCGGTCCCCCAGGAACTGAAGATGATGCCGATGGCGCGCTCGAAGCCCGATCCGAAGGCGAGCAGGATGACTACGGTGGCAATTCCCCAGGCCATGCCGAGCATGGTGAGGGCGGTGCGGCGGCGGTTGTACTGCATAGCGCCGAAGGCTTCCTTCAATAGATCTCGCGTCATAGTTACTCCATTTCTCCGCTACTTCTGCCGATTATTCCTGGCGCAGAGCCTCTACAGGTTCGAGGATGGCGGCTTTGCGGGCTGGGTAAAGGCCGGCGGTGATGCCGGCTAAGGCCAGCGAGAGCACGGCGGCAATGGCGGACACAGGAACGATACGCGGCGTATCGAAACCCTGCGGGAGATTGACTCCCGAGAGCAAGTGGACGATGAGCATTGCGGCGCCTACTCCGAGGGCTCCGCTTAGCAGCGTGAGGAACGCGCCTTCTAGGAAGAATTGAAAGAGAATGTTGCTTGTGGTCGCGCCCAGGGCTTTACGCAGGCCGATCTCGCGGGTGCGTTCGGTGACTGCGACCAGCATGATGTTGATGATGCCGATCGCGCCCAAGGCCAGCGTGATTAGTCCGACGCCGCCGAGGAACCAATCCATTGCGGTGAATATCTTGCCCATGGTTTTCTGATTTTTGACCGTGTCCCACTCTTCCCAGATGTCTTTGCCTTTGGGATCGAAGCCGCCGTGATTGCGAGCGACGATGCGGTGGAGTTCGTCTTTGGCGGCTTCGTTCTCGTCGAAGGAGCGGGGCTGATAGTTGATGAACGAAATGGCGTTGCCTTCTTTCGAGTTGTCGCCTTTGAGGGGGAAGAGTTCGCGCATGGTGTTGAAAGGCACAAAGATGCGAATGTTGGTGGAGTTCTGCTCTTCGTTGCCAATCATGGAGAGCATGCCGATCACTTCGAAATGAACACCGTTGAGCAGGATCGTATTGCCCACGGCGGGACGGCCGGGGAAGAGGTTGCGCGTCATTTCGCGGCCGAGGACGCAGACACGGCGGCGCTGGTCGTTATCTTCGTCATTGATCCAGCGTCCGACTTGCAGGGGGATGGTGCGGACCCGGCTGAAAACGGGTGGGACGCCGGAGACCTGGCCGTTAGTGCTGGTGTAATCGCTGACGGCACGGATGTCGTCGCGAGCGATCAGCGGGGCAATGTTTATGGCGAGGGTGGATTGGTTTCGGATGGCGAGGTAATCGTCATAGGTGAGGTTGAACCACTTCATGGAATTGAAACTACCCTCGACCGCGGGGGCACGGCCGCCGTAGAAGAAGATGATGTTCTTGCCGAAGGTTTCGAGTTGGCGGCGGTTGCCGTTGCGGAAGCCTTCTCCGACCCCGGCGAGAAGCAGGAGCGATCCCACACCCCAGGCAATGCCGAACATGGTGAGGAACGAACGCAACTTGTGCGCCCATAGGGTGCGCAAAGTTTGCCCGAAGATATCCAGGAGCATGCGCATTGGTTGGCTCAGGGCCGGTAGCGATGAACTCCGGCGCTATGAAATTCGACTGGCCAAACGGGAAATTGTTAGCGCTGCATCCTGCCTAGAGACACAAAACCTTTAGGACAGGGACACGAGGAGTGACGCCGAGTACTTTGCTAAGCGATCCAGACAGTTTTAATGTTCATAAATTCACGGATGCCGTTGGCGGAGAGTTCGCGGCCGTGTCCGGAGTGTTTGACGCCGCCGAAGGGGATGCGGGCATCGGAGGCGACCATCTTGTTGATGAAGACCATGCCGGATTCAAGTTCATTGATGAAGCGTTCGCGCTCGCCGTCGTCGGTGGTCCAAGCGCTGGCGCCGAGGCCGAAGCGGCTGTCGTTGGCCAGGCGGATGGCTTCGTCGATATCTTTGACGCGGAAGAGCGAGGCGACGGGGCCGAAGAATTCTTCGCGGTAGGCGGGGGAATCTTTTGGGATATCAGTGAGAACTGTGGCGGCATAGTAGTTGCCGGGGAGTTCGAGTTTGTGGCCGCCGGTTAGGAGCTTGGCTCCGGCTTTAACGGTTTTTTGAACGTCGGCGTCGAGCGACTTGACGGCGTCGGCGGTGGCAAGCGGGCCGAGTTCGGTTTTTTCGTCGAAGGGATCGCCGACGCGGAGATTCTTCATGCGGGCGACGAACTTCTTTTCGAAGTCGGCGGCAATAGAGTCGTGGACGATAAAGCGTTTGGCGGCAATGCAGGACTGGCCATTGTTGATGACGCGAGCCTCGACGGCGGTGACGACGGCGGTGTCAAGATCGGCGCTGGGCATGACGATGAAAGGATCGCTGCCACCGAGTTCGAGAACGACTTTCTTGATGCGCTTGGCGGCGGCGACTCCAACTTCAATGCCTGCTTGCTCGCTTCCGGTGAGGGTCGCGGCGACGACGCGCGGGTCGTTGAGGATGGCGTCGACTTGCTGTGAGCCGATGAGCAGCGTCTGGAAGGCGCCGGCGGGGAATCCGGCTTCGAGAAAAATCTTTTCAATCGCGAGGGCGCACTGGGGAACGTTGGAGGCGTGCTTGAGCAAGCCGACGTTTCCGGCCATGAGCGCGGGAGCGGCGAAGCGGATGACTTGCCAGAAAGGGAAGTTCCAGGGCATAACGGCGAGGATGGGGCCGATGGGACGGTAGCGGACGAAGCTTTTTTTGGCTCCAGTGTCGATGACTTCGTCAGTCAGGATTTTTTCGGCATTCTCGGCGTAGTAGCGGCAGGCGGTGGTGCACTTGACTGCTTCGGCGACGGCAGCTTTATAGGGCTTGCCCATTTCGAGAGTCATCAAGTGGGCGAACTTCTCTTTGTCGCGTTCGAGGATGTCGGCGGCCTTTAGCATGCGGCGGGCGCGCTCGGCGAAGGGAGTTTTGCGTTCGGCGTGGAACGTGGTGACGGCGAGCTTGAGTTTCTGCTCGATCTCGGCAGAGGAAAGAGGCTGGAAGGTTTGGAGGGTTTCGCCGGTTGCGGGATTAATTGTGGCAATGGGCATGAGGAAATCGTCCTTCGTCCTTTGCATGTAGTGTAAGAAGTCTACAGAAGTTTGGTTCGCCTATTATCTGCCTGGAAGCGGAATAAATGCGTCGCGCAGCGGTCATACCACTATACCATCGAGCGCAGTGGGGCTGTGCGATATACAAGCGAAAAAACCTTTAACCACACGGGATACAAGAGGCACAGGATAATCTCGAAGGTAAGCAATATTCACGAGGAGAAATTCTAGATGGAATCGAAGACGGCGCTTATTACCGGAGCATCGGGCGGCATCGGATATGAATTGGCGAAGTTGTTCGCCAAGGATCACTACGACCTGGTGCTGGTGGCGCGAAGCGGCGACAAGTTGAATCAGGTGGCGGGCGAACTGCGCCAGCAGTTTGGGGTGACGGTGAAGACAGTGGCGCTGGATTTGGCGTCGGCACCCGGTGGAAAAATCTTGTTCGATCATTTAGAGGGTGAAAAAGTCGCGGTGGATGTTCTGGTGAACAACGCAGGGTTCGGAGTTTTTGGCGAGTTTGCGGGGATGGCGGAGGAAGAAATTTTGGGCCAAATCCATTTGAATGTTGCGGCGCTCACGCATTTGACGCGATTGTTTCTTCCGGGGATGTTGGCGCGGCGAAGCGGGAAGATTATGAATGTGGCGTCCACGGCAGCTTTTCAGCCGGGGCCGCTGATGGCGGTATATTACGCGACCAAGGCTTATGTGCTGTCGTTTTCTGAAGCATTGGCGAATGAAGTTGCGGGGAGCAGGGTAGTGGTGAGTTGTTTTTGTCCGGGAGCGACTAACACGGGCTTCCAGAAGCGGGCGGGGATGGAGAATTCGCGGCTGTTCAAAAAAATCGGGGCGATGAATGCGGAAGCGGTGGCAAGGGATGGATACCGCGGGCTGATGGCGGGAAAGACGGTGGTGATTTCCGGGATGCAGAACTGGCTGGTGGCGGAGTCAGTGCGGTTTGCACCACGGAAATTGGTAACGGCGGTTTCGAGGTGGGTCGCGGAAAAAGTGGAGTAGGAGAATTTCTCCACCCGTAAGGCCGGATCATTCACTATCCTGTGGTATGAATTTTGCTCCCCCCTTACTTTTTGCGCCCTCCCTGTCCCTGTGAGGCACCAATCGATTTTCAGATCTGTTGTTTGTTTCTTCGCGGTAGGTTGCCTGTCTACGGGATGGTGCCAATCACCGCTCCGGCAGCTTCCACGTAGCAATCGAAAACCTCCCAGCCAGAACCTGATTTGAGCGCCTGCTGAAGGAGCTTGGGACTCGCGGCCCACGCGCCATAGAAGTCGCTGCCGGTCCCTGTCGTTGGAGTGTTCGCAACCAGCCAGTATTGAGTTCCGGCGGTAACAGCCAGCGGGGGGAAGTTGGCGACGGCCAAGGCGCAACA
>PKVZ01000091.1:36438-36991 GCA_003131635.1 Acidobacteriaceae bacterium | reverse complement strand
GACGCGCTGTATGACATGCTCGATCCCGAAAAAGTGGACCGTTATCTGGAGAAAAATGTTATCGAGATCGCTCCCATCGCCTTCATGCGCGGGCGCACCTTGAACGATTCATTCGTGATTCTCGACGAAGCCCAGAATACGACTTCAGAGCAGATGAAGATGTTCGTCACCCGCCTCGGATTCAACTCCAAAGCGGTGATTACCGGCGACGTAACACAGATCGATTTGCCCAACGCACGCCGCAGCGGGCTGCTGGAAGCGATGGACATTTTGCATCGCGTGGAAGGCCTGACCTTCGTTCACTTCGACGAAGCCGATGTGGTGCGGCATCACCTGGTGCAGCGCATTATTCGCGCCTATGATGAACACAAAACGCATATCGCGGAGCAGCAAATGTTGCTGCTGTCTGGCGGAAAAAGCGCCGACGGCTCCGGCGGTGGATTGCGAAACAACGAGGTTAAGAATTCGCCGTCGCCGGATTTAAGCGGCAGACCCCGCGAAGCCTCGGGCGAATAGAATCCGCGCAGGGAAAAGTTGGTTATCCTTCGAAAGA
>PKVZ01000091.1:20088-36385 GCA_003131635.1 Acidobacteriaceae bacterium | reverse complement strand
GCGATCTCCGCGGAGATCGCACGGGAGAATGCCACCCGCCTTGGCCACTCTCTGGCCGCGGAGATAAAAATTCTCGTGCTGCACGGAGTTCTCCATTTGGCGGGCTTCAATCATGAGCAGGATAATGGCGAGATGGCTCGCGAGGAAAGTCGATTGCGGCAACAACTGAAGTTGGCTGCTGGCCTGATCGAGAGGACGCAACCGCCTGCCGGTCAGCCTCTGCATCGCAAAGTACGAACCGACCGTCCCGCGGCCAGGCGGAGAAGCGCATGAATTGGACTGTCGCACTCGCGCTGCTTCCTCTGTTAGCGCTACTGGCGCTCGCCTCCTACGTGGACCGTGTTTACCAGGAGATCGGCAAATTTCTTTCGCGGGAATTTCAGGACAATATCGACGTCTACGAGCAGAAGGTCGAGCCTATTCTGAACGTCAGTCGCGCCCGCGCCGCGCTTTCCATGTCTGTGCTTAAGCAGTTGACCACTGCGACGATTTCTCTGCTGGTGGGCTTCGCGCTTTTCAGCGATCAACGCTGGACCCTATACGAGATCTCGCAGGCGGCCATCAGCCTGATTGTGATCATCATCGTGTTTAACCAGTTTCTGCCGTTTTTGTTCTTCTCACGCACCAACGGCGCCTGGCTCATCCGGTGGACGTGGCTGGTGAGAATTTTGATCTATGTAGTCCTGCCGGTGACCATTGTTCTCGGCTTCCTGCAATCGGTGGCATCGCTTACTCGCGAAAATACACGCGAGGAACCGGAGAGCGCCGCCGAAGCCGTGGATGCTTTGATCGAGGCTGGGCAGGAAGAAGGCATCATCCAGGAGGGCGACCGCGACCTGATTCAGTCCGTGGTTGAATTCAGCGGCAAGACTGTGCGCGAAGCCATGAAGCCACGTCCCGAGATGTTCGCCGTGCCGGTTGAAACTACCGTGGAACGCTTCATCGAAATGATGCGGACTAAACACTACTCTCGTGTGCCCGTTTATGCCCAGAGCATTCATAACATCAGGGGCATAGTTTACGCTCAGGATGTTTTGCAGGTGCCGGACAGCGAAGCCTCCCAGCGCACTCTCGAGACGCTGATGCGGCGCGACGTGTATTTCGTGCCCGAAAGCAAACTCGGCAGCGATCTTCTGCGAGAGATGCAGAAGAACAACATTCGCATGGCAATCGTGGTCGATGAGTATGGCGGCGTCGCCGGCTTGGTTACGATCGAAGATCTAGTCGAGGAAATCGTGGGAGAAATCCGGGACGAACACGAGAAGCCGGAAATCGTGCGGGAGAATGATCAATCCTACATCGTTTCCGGAGGAATGGACGTGGACGGTCTTGCCGAATTATTCGGAACAAAACTGGAAGGAAGGGAATCCGCCACCATTGCTGGCTTGGTCAGCGAGTTGGCGGGACACATTCCACGTCGCGGCGAAACCGTGGATGATGGGGGCCTGCGATTCGAAGTTCTCGAAGCAACCGACCGTAAAGTGGAGCGCGTCAGAATTACGGCGCCGCAGCCCCGGCAGTTGAAATTGATTTGAGGCGGGCTCCCGGCTTCGGCTTTCGGGCTTCGGCAAAGCCTTTTGGCTTCATGCTTCATAGGCCGACCCTGCTATAGTCATGATGCGGACTTGGGCCGTTAGTTTTCGGAGTTCACCTAATTTACGTCGGGTTCGCTGAAGCCCGAAAGCCGCAGCCCGAAGCCGCCTTTATGCCTTTCCGCTCCGGTTTCGTCTGCATCCTCGGCCGCCCTAACGCTGGCAAGTCCACGCTGCTCAACGCTCTCGTTGGCGAAAAGCTCGCTATCATTTCGCCCAAGCCGCAAACCACTCGTAATCGAATTCAGGGCATCGTCAATGTGCCCAAGAGCAAGGGCCAAGCCGGTGCGCAGATTGTTTTGATCGATACTCCGGGCGTACACCGGCCGGACAGTTCACTGGGCCGCAAGATGATGGTCGAAGTGCGCGAGGCCTTGGAAGGCTGCGACGTGGTTCTGCTCATCATGGATGCAACGCGCAAACTCGATCAGCGTGACCAGTTCGCTATACAAATGCTGAAGCATTCGTCCACAAAAGTTTGCCTCATCCTCAACAAAGTCGATCTGTTGCGGGGAGGCAAGGGACAGCTGCTGCCGCTGATCGACGAGTATAAAAGGCTGCATCCCTTTCACGAGATCATCCCCATCTCCGCGTTGAAGCGGGATGGCCTCGAAATATTACTCAAGCTGGTTACCGCGGCTTTGCCCGCCGGCCCTGCGCTATTCCCGGAGGATCACATCACCGATCAGCCGGCGCGCTTCATGGCTGGAGAGATCGTTCGCGAACGAGTGTTGATCGAAACCGAAGAAGAGTTACCCTACGCGACCACGGTTATCGTTGACACATTCGAAGAAGGCGCCAAACTGACGCGAATTTCCGCAACCATCTTCTGCGAACGCGAAGGCCAGAAGGGCATCCTGATCGGCAAGAAGGGCCAGATGTTGAAACGAATCGGCACCTCGGCTCGCCTGCAGCTTGAGAAAATGCTGGGGACGAAAGTTTTTCTCGAACTGTACGTCAAAGTGCAGCCCAACTGGCGCGAATCGCGCGGCTTTGTGGAAGAACTCGATTGGCGAAGGCAGCTGGAACACTTGACGGATGGGCGGCTTGAGCCGCCTAAATCTGAACCAAGAACACCGGCAGGAAAGAAATCACAAAGAACCTGAGCGGCGATAAGCCGTAATGCCGAGTCCCGGCAATGTCTGCCTGGCGGCGTAACCCGCGGTCTGCGAGGATTGTAGGATTCGGGGTTGACGGATAGAATCAAAGATAAGAATCACAAATAACGGCCCCCATCCATGCCATCGTCACATTTTCCTGAGCAGTCTCTTCCCGAGAAAGATTTCGATCCCGATCGATTGACTTTGATTTTGCGGGTAACTCTTGCCGCGGACCGCAAAGCCGTCGATCCCGTTGTACAGGAAATAATGGCGGTTGTTCGTCAGATGACGGATGTCGACGGTAAAGAAGATGCGATTGAGTTATCGCTGCAGGAAGCCCTGGCCAATGCGGTGATTCACGGCGCCAAAGAGGATCCGACGCAGACAGTGGAGTGCGTGGTCAGCAGCGATGCAGAGCGCGGCATCCTGATCGTGGTGCGGGATCCCGGAGCTGGATTTAGTCCCGAAGCCATTCCCGGCTGCACCGTCGGGGAGAATGTTTATTCCAATCATGGCCGAGGAATTTTTCTGATCAACCAACTCATGGACAAAGTGGAGTTCCGCAAGAACGGCACCGAAATCCACATGGTGAAGAGATAGTTTCAAATGTCATCCCGAGCGTAGCGAGGGACCTTGGTTCTTGCCTGCGCCTACGCCACAGCTTTGTGTGAGCAAAAACCAGGATCCCTCCCTGCGCTCGGGATGACAAGCGTGGTGGTTGGATCTGCGGCAACCTACTCTTTCGCTACGATTCCCAAGGCTTTCATTTTGCGGTAGAGATGGCTGCGTTCCAGGCCTAGGACCTCGGCGGCACGGGTGACATTGCCGTGGTTCTCGTCGAGTTTCTTGAGAATGAAATCTTTCTCGTAAGCATCGCGTGCCTGATGCAAGGTGGAGAACTCGCTGCGCGCGGCGCGCCGGTGTCCATCCCGGTAGACCAGCGGCGGCAGATGCTTGCGGTCCAATCGCGTGGTCATGGGATTCATGATCACAATCCTCTCGATCACGTTGCGCAATTCGCGCACATTGCCAGGCCAGGAATAGCGCACCAGCCCTTCGATGGCGTCGTCAGTGATCTCGCGTGGCCGTCGCCCGTAGGTCGCGGCCAGGTCTTTCAGAAAGTGCCGTGCCAGCAGCGGAATGTCTTCCTTGCGGTCGCGCAGGGGAGGCACAACGAAAGGGATCACGTTGAGCCGATAAAAGAGGTCTTCGCGGAAATTCCCAATGGAGATTTCTTCTTCCAGATCTTTGTTGGTGGAAGCGATGATTCGTGCGTCCACGGTGATGGTTTCGTCGCTGCCTAAGGGCGCAACGCGCTGCTCGTCGAGCGTGCGCAGAACCTTGGATTGCGTCTTCAGGCTCATGTCGCCCACTTCGTCGAGAAACAGCGTTCCTCCATTTGCCTTTTGAAACTTGCCGTCTTTGTCGACGGCCGCTCCAGGAAACGATCCCTTGTAATGGCCGAACAGTTCGCTCTCAATCAGGTCTTCAGGAATAGCCGCGCAGTTGACCTCTACAAATGTCTCGTTCTGGCGCAGACTCTGCGCATGAATTGCGTGCGCGACCAGTTCCTTACCCGTTCCGGACTCGCCATAAATGAGAACGCGGCCGTTGGTAGGCGCCATCAGCCCGATCTGCTGGCGCAACGCTTTCATCGGAATGCTGTTGCCGACGATCACGCTTTTGGCGCTCAGTTGTTTCTTGAGGTCGACATTCTCGTGCCGAAGCTTTTTCGATTCGATTGCGTTCTTAACCAGGATCAGCGTCTTGTCGATGGAGAGTGGCTTTTCCAGAAAATCAAAAGCCCCCAATTTCGTCGCGCGCACGGCTGTTTCAATTGTGCCGTGTCCGGAAATCATGATGACTTCGGGCGCGTTATCCAGTTCGCGGATCCTCTCCAGCGTCTCCAGGCCATCGATCCCAGGGAGCCAGATATCCAGCAGCACCACTTCGTAGGTGTGCTCACGGCGCAGGAGTTTGAGGCATTCTTCTCCGCTCTCCACCGTTCCAGTTTCGTANNNNCCCACCGGCTGATTTTCTTCCACGCGAATCGAGCCGTGATGCTCCTCGATAACCCGGCTCACGATCGCCAGTCCGAGACCCGTGCCGCGTTTTCGGGTGGAAAAATAGGGAAGGAAGAGTTTTTCCTTTAGCTCACGCGTCACCCCGTGGCCGGTATCCGCCACCGTGATTTCAACCGCGTCCCGGCTGGCCACCAGCGAAGTTGAAATCTGGATCTCCCGCAGCAGAGAATTCTGCATCGCCTCGGCGGCATTATCCACCAGGTTAGCGATGGCCCGCTTGATCGCCTCCGCATCCGCCATAACCTTCGGCAAATCCGGGGCGAACGCGGTGTGCACATCGATGCCGTCCATTCTCCCATTGAACATGGACAGGGCGCTCTCGATGACTTCGTTGATATCGGCAGGGTGAGGATTAGATGCGGGAAAGCGAGCCAGCGCCGAGAACTCGTCCACCAAACGGCGCACCGTTTCAACCGCGCCGGCAATGGTTTCGGCACAGGATCGGACAATCTCCAGGGACGCTTTGTCGGGAACCGTGGCGCGCTCCAGGTGGCGTTGAATGCGTTCGGCAGAGAGCGCGATCGGAGTAAGCGGATTCTTGATTTCGTGCGCGACCCGGCGCGCAACTTCGCGCCACGCCGCCTGTTTCTGCGCCTTCAACAGATCCGAGAGATCTTCGAAGACGATCACGTATCCCGACCGTTCGTCCTGATGGCGCAAGAGTGCCACCGTGACCGCCACGTTCAGAGACGTGCGCTGCAGTGACGTTTCCATTTGGCTGGTGGTCATTCCCATGCGATCGGCGCGGCGCAGCAGCGGTTCGAGATCCTGCAGCACTTCCGGCGGGAATACGTCCGCCAGTTGCGCCCCGCGCAGCAAGTGCTGTCCGTCCGTGTAGCCTTCGGGATAAAACATGCGTTGCAATGCCTGGTTGGCATGCGTGATGCGGCGGCCGGCATCGAGCGACAGGACGCCGGTGGGAATGCTTTCGAGAATGGTCTCCATTTGCCGGCGGCGCTGGTCCAACTCGGCATTGGCGGCAGTCGCGTCGCGGCTGGAGGCTTCGATCTGCCGCCGGCTGGTTTCCAGTTCCTCCGCCATGCGATTGAAAGAACGGACGAGATCTCCGATTTCGTCGGCAGCGCTTACGTCGATACGGTAATCCAGACGCCCGCGCGAGATTTCCTGCGTCGCTTCCGCCAAGGCCGCCAGCGGACGAGTCACCAGCTTCGAGAGAAACAGCGCCAGCCACGTGGTCACAAACAGCACCATCATAGTCAGCAGCAGAAGCAAGCCCATGTAGGTTCGGCGCACCATTCTGCGTTCATAAGCTAATTCGAAATAGCGCTGCTGGCTGGCCTCCACTTGTTGCACTGTCCGGGAAAATTCGCGGGGAAGCGGAATCGCAACCAGGATCTCGCCATCGCTGCCTACCCGGGCGCTGCCCAAAGTGTACTCGGTCTGATCCCATGTGAAGCGTGCGGGCCGGCCAGCGGCCGCTTCCGCCAAAGGGAGTCTCGTTTTTAAGAGTGGCCACACGGCTGGCGCGTTAAAGGTGGCCTCGGCGTTGCCGCCCTGCACCGCTATGGCGAATCCCCCTTGCAGGGTGATTTCATGACTCTGAAACTCGCCGAGCACCGGCGCGAATCCGTGCCCTGAGAAACCACGCTGCGTCTCGCTGGAGGCCGCGATGGCGGACGCTTCGGCCCGCGCATTCTGTGCTGCGTATTCGCCCAACAGCGACGCCATGGCATGTGTGTCGGCGCGAACCTCTTCCACCGGCGTGGAGAACCACTTGTCGATGGACCGATTCATCAGCCCGTAAGCGAACCAGTACATCACTATGACGGGAACGAAGGACAGAAGTAGTGCGCCCGCCACCATGCGCGTGCGAAACTTCGAGCCCAACACTCCCAGGCGGCGCTCTGCGAAAAGCTTCAGCAGATTGCGCGCAAGGACAAAGGTCAGCGCAACGAATAGGAGCGAGATCAACAGCGACAGAGCGTAGAACACCACAATCTGTTGATTATTCCCGGGACGTAAGAGCGTGAGATCGAAAGCGGTCTGTGAAACCAAAATAGCCAGCAGGAAGAACACCGCCACTGCGAGCAGAATAATGACCTGCTTGCGGTTTGAGGTTTTCAGCGGTCGAGTTGGAGCGGTCTGCACCACGGGAGTTCAAGGTCCGAGTCCATGCGGCTACTGCATAAGGCATACGGCGAATGGACCGGAACTCATTATAGATGCTGGCTCGGATGCGGGAGAGGTCTCACGATCCCATTGCGGCAACACCGCCAATCCTGTCAATGGCGAGTGGAGCGGCCTGCGAGGATCTCTTCCAACACCGCACGATAGGCGGCTTTCGGCTGGTAGGCGCGATCGAAGGGCAGTGCCTGTCCGCGAGCGCCGCGAGAATGGGAACCGATCCACGAATATTTATCGGTAAATCCCCAGGTCTGGATTGCCGTGCAGCCCGCGCTGTTCAGGCAAGCCCTTACGATGGCGCGATACACATCGGCCTGACGGGACAGGTCTTCCGCTCGCGCCAGACCACTGGAATCGAGCGGTAGAGAAACGTCAAGCTCGGTAATGTGAACTTGCACCCCCAGNNGCCAAGACGTTTGAAATCTTTGACCATGGTGTAGATCGCGTCCGACTTCCGGTTCAGTCCTTCACCCTCCGCTTCGTTGTAAAAAAGCAATGCGTGCGGATCCGCCTCATGCGCCCAGCGTAGAACCTGCTCGATGTATTCCGTTCCATGCCCGGAAAATCCAATGCCCGGTTCGTCGTACCAGATGGAACTTCGCACATTTCCGTTTTCATCCAGAGCTTCGTTGACCACATCCCAGGCGAAAACTTGTCCCGCGTAGTGGCTCATCACGCGATCGATGTGTTCGTGCAGAAGTCGCGAGAGTTGCAGTGCGGTGAAATGACCTTGCGTCAGCCATTCCGGGTTCGAGCGTCCCCAGACCAGGCAATGGCCACGGACCTTCATCCCGTGCGCTTGGGCAAAGCGAACCAGTTCGTCGCCTTGACCAAAGTCGTAGGTCGCGGCGTCGGGCCGAAGAACCCACCACTTCATCGCATCTTCCGCTTCCACCATGTTGAACTCGCGAGCCAGAGTGGAGGCGTAAGCCGGCTCCGTTAGCTGCGAAGGACGTACCGCGGTGCTTACCAGTAATCCATCCTGGTCCGCCGCCTGGCGCAGGCTCTGGGCCGGGCTTGTGAGGACGACGCCGGAGACCAGTAAGAATGCTAGCGCTGAGGCGAAGAATCCCATGACATTTTGCCCTTTCCTAGGGGCAGCCCAATTCACTTAAGATCAGGCAGGAAAGTTTGTAAAGGACATCCGTCACACTCAGGCTGTGATTTTTTGCAGTAGTTCTTACCCACGCCCACGATCAGTCCGTGCATCTCGTTGTAAACCTGAGTAAGAGCGGTTCGCTTCGCCGCGCTCATCTGTGAGGGCGGATGCGGAGGATTCGGAAAACCTGCCGCCAGTTGCGGATTGAAGGATTCCTCCGAATTGTCGGCCGACTCCGCCAGCGGCGCCAGCGATTTTTCAAATAATTTCCGGACATCCTCGTAAGAGGCGTCGTCGGTCAAGATCGCGTGGCGTGCAAGAATCCGTCGTGTATAAGCGTCCACCACGAACGCCGGATGATTGCCGGCGTAGAGCAGGATGGAGTCAGCGGTCTCTCGCCCCACGCCATTCAAGCTGAGGAGTTCTTCCCGAATCTCTTCCGTGGGCCGCACAAACATTCTTGTCAGCGAGCCTCCATATTGTTGGTCGAGAAAGTCGACAAAAGTTTTCAAGCGCTGTGCTTTCTGACGGAAATAACCAGAGGGTCTGATCAGCCGCTCCAGTTCACCCAGTGCCACCTTGCGGATCCCCTTCATGCTGAGCAGTCTCGCGGAGCGAAGATTCGCCATAGCTTTTTCTACATTGGTCCACGCTGTATTTTGCGTCAGATAAGCCCCCACGATCACTTCGAAGCGCGACCTTGCGGGCCACCAGTTTTGCGGTCCCCAGGCCCGAAACAAGGCGCGGTAGTAGGTCTGAATCAGATTGTTTCTTGCATCAACCGCCAAAGCTGTACTCTCCTTATGGTTGAGTGTACGCCGACCCCTTGGCAGGTCTGGGTGATCGGGAAAATCTTGCTCGTCCTTACCGAAGGGCATGTACTCCAGCCTGCGATCCAGAGTTCGATGGAAAAAACGTTCATCTGGCGCGGGTTTCCTAGCGTTGCGTGCGGCACCCTCGGCGCGGCGACAAGTCCAAGTACTACGGTAACTGGTACGGTAATCGACTTGCGTTGACAATTTGTGTCAACACAAAGACACCGCTCGTCTCCCAAAACAAAAGCGGGCTTCGTGTAAATGCCGGTGATGTTGTCCGGCATCGGTCCACTCAGTGGATAGGAGATCGACGTATGTCTCAACGGCTGGGTGACCTTCTCGTTAAAGAGAAGATCATTACCCCAGAGCAGTTGGAACAAGCGACTAAGGCCCAGAAGGAGCAAAACTGCCGCCTGGGGTCCGCCTTGGTGAAGCTCGGCTTCCTCACGGATGAGGACGTCACGAATTTTCTCTCCCGGCAGTATGGCGTTCCTGCCATCAACCTTTCGTATTTTGAAATCGACCCGGCTGTGGTCAAGCTGATTCCCTTCGAAACTGCGAAGCGATATCAGATTCTGCCCTTAAGCCGCGTGGGTGCGTCACTCACCATCGCGATGGTCGATCCCACCAACGTCTTCGCCATGGACGATATCAAGTTCATGACCGGCTTCAACATTGAGCCGGTGGTCGCCTCCGAGAGTTCGATTCTGGCGGGCATTGAGAAATCGTACGGCGGCACGAAGGAAAAAGAAGAAGATCTCGAAACCGTGATGCAGTCGATGTCGGAGCTGAACGAAAGCGACGTCGAACTGCAGGCCGAAGAGCAGCAAATGGAGCTGTCCCAGCTGGAGAAAGCTGCGGACGAGGCTCCCGTCGTAAAGCTGGTGAATCTGGTGCTCACCGACGCGGTCAAGCGCGGCGCCAGCGACATTCACATCGAGCCCTACGAAAAAGAGTTCCGTGTCCGCTTCCGTATTGACGGCGTGCTGCAAGCGATCATGTCGCCGCCCATCAAGCTCAAGGACGCAATTACTTCACGCCTCAAAATCATGGCGAAGCTGGATATCAGCGAAAAGCGCTTGCCGCAGGATGGCCGCATCATGTTGAAGATGAACATCGGCGGCCGCAAGAAGCAGCTCGACTTCCGTGTCAGCACGCTGCCCACGCTGTGGGGAGAAAAAATCGTGCTGCGCTTGCTCGATAAAGAAAACCTGCGCCTCGACATGACCAAGCTCGGCTTCGAGCCCGAGTCTCTGGTCAAGTTTGAAAAAGCCATTCTCAAACCTTACGGCATGGTGCTGGTGACGGGCCCCACAGGATCGGGAAAAACCAACACGCTGTATTCTTCCATCTCACGCCTGAACCAGCCCGATACCAACATTATGACGGCGGAAGATCCCGTCGAATTTCAGTTGGGCGGCGTTAACCAGGTGCAGATGAAGGAGCAGATCGGATTGAACTTTGCCGCCGCTCTTCGTTCCTTCCTCCGGCAGGATCCAAACATCATCCTGGTCGGCGAAATCCGCGATTTTGAAACCGCGGAAATCGCCATCAAGGCCGCTCTCACCGGCCACCTCGTGCTCTCCACCCTGCATACCAACGGTGCGCCTGAAACCATTACGCGGCTGATGAACATGGGTATCGAGCCATTCCTGGTCGCAACCTCGGTCCACCTGATCTGCGCCCAGCGCCTTATCCGGCGCATTTGCAAGGAATGTACCGAGACCGTGGAGGTTCCTGTGCAGACCTTGATCGAAGAAGGTTTCTCGCCCGAAGAAGCCAAGACCGTGAAAATTCAAAAAGGCAAGGGTTGCGGCGTCTGCAACAACACCGGCTACAAGGGGCGCTGCGGTCTGTACGAAGTTATGGAAGTGGATGACGAGATCAGGGAACTGGTTCTGGTTGGCGCATCGGCGGTGGAATTGAAAAAGAAGGCGATCGAGCGCGGCATGATCACCTTACGCCGCAGCGGATTAATCAAAGTTGCCGCGGGAATGACCACGCTCGAAGAAGTGGCCCGCGAGACGATTCATTAAGAGGCATTGGGTAATTGAGTAATTTTGCAATTTGAGAAGTGGTTTTCAAATTGCCAAATTACCCGATTACGAAATTACAAATTTAACGAAAGACTACGAAGGGACTGGACTTATGGGGCTTAGTTTAAGCGATCTGCTCAAAAGAATGCTGGAGATGAGTGGCAGCGATCTACACATCACTACCAATTCGCCTCCGCAGATCCGTGTGCATGGCCACCTGGTGCCGCTCGATTTACCGCAGATGACGCCGGCCGAGACCAAACAACTCGCCTACAGCGTCATGACGGACTCGCAGAAGCATCGCTTCGAGGAAAGTCTGGAGCTCGATTTTTCTTTCGGATTGAAAGGCCTGGCCCGCTTCCGCGCCAATGTATTCAATCAGCGCGGAGCCACGGCCGCCGTCTTCCGTTTGATTCCTTTTGAAATTAAATCTTTCAACCAGCTGGGCTTGCCTGCGGTCGTCAGCAAGCTGTGCGATAAACCGCGTGGGCTCGTGCTCGTGACCGGACCAACCGGCTCCGGTAAATCGACAACCCTGGCGGCGATGATCGACAAAATTAACAGCGAGCGTCATGACCACATCCTCACCATCGAGGACCCCATTGAGTTCGTGCACATGAATAAGAACTGCGTGGTCAACCAGCGCGAACTCCACGCCGACACCAAAAGCTTTACCGATGCATTGCGCGCCGCTCTTCGTGAAGACCCCGACGTCGTACTCATCGGCGAAATGCGCGACCTGGAAACGATTGAGTCGGCACTGAGAATTGCGGAAACCGGCCACTTGACCTTTGGCACCTTGCATACCAACTCGGCCACGTCGACCATCAACCGTATCATCGACGTCTTTCCAGCACACCAGCAGCCCCAGATTCGGGCGCAGCTTTCGCTGGTCCTGGAAGGCGTCATGTGCCAAACCCTATTGCCCACACCAAACGGCAAGGGTCGCGCCATGATCATGGAAATTCTTATCCCCAACCCCGCGGTTCGGAATCTGATTCGCGAAGACAAGATCCATCAGGTCTATTCCGCCATGCAGTCGGGGCAGGATAAGTTCGGCATGCAAACCTTCAACCAGGCATTGGCCACGGCCTATTTTCAGAAGCAGGTTACGCTGGAAACCGCGCTACTGCGCTCCAGCAATCCCGAAGAACTTCAAGAGATGATCAATCGCGGCGCCAGTCTTGCGAATCGGGGCGGAACGACCGGATCGACCATGGCACGCGGAGCTTCGAAAGGCTAAAAGCATTCACCGCATTGACAGCGGGCAGGTACGCAGTTACGGCAAGAGGAATTTAACAATCAGCGACCACCAGTTGAGGAGAGCTTAACATGCCAGTTTTCACATTTTCCGGCAAGGACGCTTCCGGACAAAAAATTTCCGGCGAGCGGAACGCTCCAAGCAAACAGGCGCTGGGACAGCAGTTGCGACGTGAGCGGATTACCCCTGGCGCCATCCGTGAGAAGGGCAAGGAATTTTCCATGCCCACCTTCGGATCGGGAAAGGTCAAGGTCAAGGACATCGCAATTTTCTTCCGCCAGTTCTCGGTCATGATCGACGCTGGCTTGCCGCTGGTGCAGTGTCTGGAAATTCTGGCTGCCAACCAGGAAAATCAGACCTTCCAGAAGACGCTGACCGGCGTCCGCACCACCGTGGAAGGCGGCGCAACTTTGGCCAATGCCATGCGGCAGTATCCCAATGTCTTCGACGACCTTACCACCAACATGATTGAAGCGGGTGAAACCGGCGGTATTCTCGATGTCATTCTCCAGCGCTTGGCCATCTACGTGGAAAAGGCGGTTCGCCTGAAATCCGCCGTGAAATCGGCACTGATCTATCCTGTCTCCGTCATCAGCCTGGCTACCTTGATTGTCGGCGCCTTGCTCAAATGGGTCGTACCTATCTTTTCCAACCTTTTTGCCGGTCTGGGCGTTGCCCTGCCTCTTCCCACCCGTATCGTCATGGGATTGAGCGGCTTCGTGCAGAGTTTCTGGTGGGTCGTCATCGGAGGTACGGTCGGATTGGTTTTCGGCCTCAAGCAAATTCGCAAGCATCCGCGAGGTCGTTATTACTTCGATAAGGTGCTACTCAAGCTGCCGATTATTGGAAGTCTCTTACGTAAGATCGCGGTGGGCCGCTTCACGCGCACCTTGGGCACCCTGATCACTTCGGGCGTGCCCATCCTCGAGGGCCTTGCAATTACCGCCAGGACTTCAGGCAACGCGGTTCTGGAAGAAGCGTTGATGAAAGTACGGAAAGCCATCGAAGAAGGCCGCACCATCGTCGATCCTCTCAGAGAATGCGGCGTGTTTCCCAACATGGTGACTCAGATGATCGGTGTCGGCGAGGCCACGGGTGCCATGGACAACATGTTGCAGAAGATCGCCGACTTTTACGAAGAAGAGGTGGACGCAGCCACCAAGGATATGTTGGCCATGCTGGAGCCGGCAATCATCGGGTTGCTCGGCATAACGGTCGGCGGCATCGTCATTTCGCTTTACATGCCGCTATTCGCCATGATCGCCAAGCTGGCTGGCTAACAAGAACGAGGCTTGGGGTCTTAGGCGTTAGGTCTTAGGCCTAAGATCCCACTTCATATCGAATGCCGAACACCTAAGACCTAAGACCCGACGCCTCACCCGAGATAGCGATGCAATCGACGTTCGACGAGCGGATTTGGCTGGCCTGGCTGGTCAAAGTACGGATTCTGATCTTGACCTTCCTGCTCGCCATTCAGTTAGCCGTGGCGCGCCTTACTCCCGCACCATTGCCCGTGCGTCTTTTCATCAGCACCATCCTGTTGTGGTTTGCCCTCTCGATTTTCTACGCGCTACTGCTCTCTTTCTGGCAGGAGCATCGGCTGCAGGCTTCTTTGCAGGTGCTCACTGACTTGGTTCTAGTCAGTCTCGTCGTGCATGAGACGGGCGGCTGGGACAGTTCGCTGAACTTCCTTTATCCTCTCGTCATTATCGTGGCCGGCATTCTGCTCCCGCGGGTGTGGGCGCATCTGGTCGCCGCGCTCGCCTTCATTCTTTACGGAACAGTTCTCGAACTCAACTACTACGGCGTGGTGAAGTCCTACTGCACGACTCACCCTGGGCTGAAAACGTTACAGGCAATCATCTTCGTAAACCTGTTTGCCTATCTCGCAATCGCCTACCTGGCCGGTCTGTTGACCACCAAGCTGCGGCAGGCGCGGGTGCAGTTAAAAGATGCCAGCGGCGCTCTGGAGAATCTTCAGATCCTCCACGAGAACATTATTCAGTCCATCAGCAGCGGATTGATCACCACCGGTCTCGATGGCCGCATCACTCTGGTGAACAGCGCTGCGCAGAAGCTTCTGGAGTGTACCGCGGGACAGTTGTTGGGCAAGCCGGTCGCGAAGGTCTTTCTGGATGCGCTGCCCAATGCCGAGTCCCAGCAGACTCACGCCGAAGTTCGCTTCGACACGGCGAATGCGTTTCGCAAAACGGTGCGCGTACGCGTAGCCACTTTGAATGTTCCGGAGCGCGGTACGCTGGGCTTTGTCTACGCCCTGGATGACCTCACCGAAATCCGGCGACTGGAGCGCGAAGTCCGCATGCAGGACCGGCTGGCGGCTGTGGGCCGGCTGGCTGCGGCCATCGCTCATGAGATCCGCAATCCACTTACTTCTATCGCAGGCTCGGTCAGCATGCTCTCCGGCATACCGGAACTGAACCAGGAACACCGCCAATTACTCGACATCGTGACCCGGGAATCGCAACGCCTTAACGGCATCATTACCGATTTCCTGGCCTACTCCCGTGGCAAACAATACCGCTTTGAAAAAGCCGATCTGGTTCCGTTGCTCGAGGATACGCTCACTCTGATGCGGCACCGCATGACGGCGGAGAATGCCAGCATCGTCATCGAAAGCCGCTTTGCCGTCCGCGAAGCTTGGGCTCTGGCCGATGGCGATCGGATCAAGCAGGTTTTCTGGAATTTCGGGGAGAATGCGGTGCGCGCCATGCCGGACGGCGGCACTCTGCAGGTCGCACTCGAACGCCACGGTGATGACTGGCAGGTTAGTTTCGCGGACACCGGAACAGGCATGACTCCGCAGCAGACTGAAAAAATTTTCGAACCCTTCCAGTCAAACTTCGAAGGCGGTACAGGCCTGGGCTTGGCCGTGGTCTACCAGATTGTGCAGGCTCACGAGGGCAAGGTGTGGGCACGATCCAAGCCCGGGCAGGGAACTACCTTTGTTATGCGGCTGCGGCGGTTCGATGCCGAACGCCGGACCGACAGCATTCCGGCGGCCGGTAACATCGCCGCACCACGCTCGCCAGCGCCCCCGCAACTACAGGCCGCAGCGGCCCAAGGGAGGTCGCGTGGCTAATATCCTGGTCTGCGACGACGAGCGCTCCATCTGCGAAATGCTCGACATCGCTCTGCGCCGCGACGGTCACCGCGTCGAAACTGTGCAATCCGGGCAGGCGGCCAAGAATAAAATCGACGGCGCTCTCTACGATCTCATCATTACCGACATCAAAATGCCGAACATTGACGGCATCGAAGTTCTGCGCCATGCCCATCGCGTCTCGCCCGATTCTCCCGTAATTCTTATCACCGCCGTGGAGGACTACGAGGCCGCGGTGGAAGCGGTAAAGGCCGGAGGCGCGTCAGATTACATTCGCAAAAGCCCCGGCCTGGTGGACGAGATCAAGCTCGCGATCAACCGCGTACTCGAAAAACTGGTCCTCAGCAAACAGAACTTCGCCCTGCGCCGCGACGCCGCCTCTCACAATTCGCTCGACAATATCATCGGCTCCAGCCGTGCCATGGAGAAGCTAAAGCAGACGGTGCGTACCGTCGCTTCCACCGCCAGCACCGTTCTGATTCACGGTGAGAGCGGTACCGGTAAGGAACTGGTAGCCCGCGCCGTTCACATTTGTTCGCCGCGCGCCACCGAGCCGTTCGTATCCGTGAACTGCGGCGCCTTTCCCGAGACTTTGCTGGAAAGCGAACTCTTCGGATACTTGAAGGGCGCTTTTACCGGAGCCAATCAGAACAAGCGCGGCCTGTTTGAAGTCGCAGGCGGCGGCACCATCTTCCTGGACGAAATCAGTGAGATGACGCTGGCCATGCAGGTGAAACTGCTGCGTGTGCTGCAGGAGCGCACGGTTCGCCCGGTCGGCGGCACCAGTGAGATTCCCATCGATGTGCGGGTTATCGCCGCCACCAACCGCGATCTGGATAAGTCTGTAGCCGAAAATCAGTTCCGCGAGGATCTCTACTATCGCCTCAGTGTGATTCCCATCCGCGTGCCCGACTTGCGCGAGCGCCGCGAAGACATTCCACTGCTGGCGAATCATTTCCTCAAGAAATATGCCGCCGCCGCCAACCGCAGCATTCTGCGCATGAACAAAGCTTCACTCGACGCGCTCTGCGGCTACGAATGGCC
>PKVZ01000091.1:13041-20019 GCA_003131635.1 Acidobacteriaceae bacterium | reverse complement strand
GACCGCTCCAACGGCGTGCAAACCAAAGCCGCCGATCTTCTCAGCATCTCCTACCGCTCGTTCCGGCATTTGATGAAGAAGTACGAGCTGTAGGCTCTCAGCTATCAGCTGGATTGGAAAGGTGCAGGCAGCGCCATTACCGAACGATTTTGCTGAAGGCTGACAGCTGATAGCTGACGGCTGACAGCTAGCTCTTCTTCAACTGCTGTTTCCACCCCAGCACCCGCGCCTTCGCTCCCTCGGCCTCAGCCTCTGGAATCATCCCCTTTTTCTGATACAGCACCGACAAGCTGGTATGCGCGAGCACATCATCCGGATCCACTTCCGTGATTTTCTGCGCTACTTCGATCGCATCGTCGTAACGCTGCAGATCCTGCAAAGCGCGCGCCAGCCCGTGCATCGCCTCGGTAAAGCTCGGATCGACCGCCAGCGATTCCCGGTAAGCCGCGACCGCCTCTTCCAACTTCCCATCTCCCATCAAATCCAGCGCGGCATAGTAGTGGTCTTCGGCCTTCTGGCGGATATCTGCTTCAGACATGGAAGGAAATTCCTCGGCGGAGAAAGGATTCTAACATGGCTGGCAAGCGGCGGTCTTAGGTCTTAGGTGGCAGGTCNNCCTATGACCTGAGACCCAAGACCTGAGACCCAAGACCTGAGACCTTGGGTTATCATGCTCCCATGCGCCATTCGCTCCGCTTTCTGTGGAACGCCACCAAAGGCCATCGCCTGGCTCCGTGGCGAAGTCCCTACTTGCTTTGGCGCATCGAGACCTATTGCGGCGTCAAGATGACGCAGATCGGATTTCTTGAGTTTTGGGAATTCCTGTGGCGGGAGCGCACCAGCCTCTGGCGCTTTCTTAAATGGACGGGTGAGATGGAGCGCTACGTCCATCCCAAACCGAAGAACTCATAAGGTTTCAAGGTTTCTGCGTTTCAAGGTTTCAAAGTTTGGCGACTTTCATCATCAACTTTGAAACGTGAAACCTTGAAACCTTGAAACCTTGAAACCTTGATTACTAAGCCCCTTTGCCGACCGCGGCAGCCTCACCCAGAATGATGCTCACTTCGGATCCCTTGCCTGCGCCGGTCAGTTGGGCCGCCGCTCCGCGATTGGCGGCAATTTCCAGAAAACCCATGCTGCCGAGAATTCCAATTACTTCTCCCGGAGCACCGTCCGCATAGGCACTGCGGATTTCCGTAATCTCGCGGCTGCCCACGACAATCTTGAATCCGCTGGCCCCGGCTTCGAAAAGCATCGGAGCGTCCTGCGGAGTGATGTTGGTGATGATGTTTCCGAAGCGGTCGACTTTCAGCACCACCCCGCGCAACCGGTTCTCATCCACAGCTTTCGGTTTCGGCGCCGAAAAGCGAACGTACTCCTGAACCTCCTCGCCAAACTTGAGCGCTTCAACTTCTTTGGCCAGGTACGCGGCGACCGGAGAAAAAATATCGCGCGCGTGGAAGGTGTTGCTCACCGGCTGTAGAAAATAATGCTCGGCGGTAATGTGCCGCACGTGCATGCGGTTCTCGCGCGCGTAGACCAGCGAAAGCACACCGTTGTCGGGCGCTACGAAATGGTATCCGTCGCTCGAAGCAAGTATCGGCCGGCGCGCGGTGCCCACGCCTGGATCCACTACCACAACGTGCACGGTTCGCGTGGGAAAATAGGAATAAGCCTGCGAAATGGTGAGCGCGCCATCCAGCACGTCAAAGGGCTGCACCGAGTGGCAGATATCGACAATCTGCGCCTCCGGCACAATGTCCAGAATCACGCCTTTCATGACGCCTACAAAGTGGTCGTTGCTGCCGAAGTCGGTGGTCAAAGTAATGATCGGACGGGCCAAAGCTTCCTCACGATGGAAGACAGAATCTTCCCAGAGAATCGAAAGTAATTGCTGCCAGCCTCCGCGTCAAGGTACGGAGGTAATAAGGAAGGTCTACATCCACCACGGAGTCACGGAGCCACGAGAACATCAAACCAGAATCCTCCGTGTCTCTGTGACTCCGTGGTGGATTTGCACTTTCATTCCACTGCTACTCAATATGTATATCGCCCGAGCCCGTGCGCACTGTCAGCAGCGGTCCACCGCCATGCACTTTCCCCATGATCTGCTTGCGCGTCTCCTGCACCCGCCCCTGTACGGTCATCGTGATCGCCGGACCTACATCCAAAGTGCCTGAACTGGTCGAAAGGTTCGCATCGTAAGCCGCATCCCCCGGCAACCGGACATGCACATTCCCCGAACCTGTCCGGATCTCCCAGGCCCCGGCCTGCGTTCCCTCCGCCGAAATGTCGCCGCTACCCGCTTCCGCACGAAGAGCCCCCTGCATCCCCCGAACCGAAACATTGCCGGAGCCAGTATGCAGATCCACGTCCCCCGATCCCGTTTCTTCCACCTCAATGTTGCCGCTGCCCGCGCCTCCGCGCACCGGACCTGAAATCCCCAGCGCCCGCACATCGCCCGATCCGGTCTGTAAACGTATTTCTCCCGTTAGCCGCGAAAGTCTCACGTCTCCCGACCCGGTCTGCAAATCGACGTTGCCGCGAGTTCCTTCAATAATCTGATCGCCCGAGCCCGTGTGGCTGCGGATCGTCGTCTCCTCAGGCACAGTGATCTCATATTCCACCGAAATATCGCGCGCCTCCACATAGTCGATGCGGATGCTATTTCCTTCCTGCCGCAGAGGAGGATGCTGCTCGATGTCCGACACGTCTGTGTGCCGGTTTCCGAACAGCCAATGATCACCGACGAATATCTTGCCGTGAATCGAAACCAATCCCGCCGGACCGCTGCGCACCGTAACGTTGCCCGAGCGCGTCTGCACTTCCAGATCCACCGGTCCACTCACCTGGAAAGTCTTATCGAATGCGCCCTGCGGCGTAGATGCCGCCGCAAACGTGGAAGCAAACAGCACGACCAACGCGATCGCCAGGAATGAGGATCGCGCCGGAATAGAAACTGGACTACGAAGGATGCGTTGCTTATTCATGTCGTTGTGACTCCAACTCAGATTTGCGGACGAAGGTGCGCCGTCACTGCTGGGGTTCGCCCTCGACGATAAATATGCGGCTCTTGGTTGCGCCTTGCCGGATCGAACGGATCGCCGAGTACTCCGGCGAGTCGTACCACTCCCGCGCTTTCTTCACACTGTCGAACCCGATTACCACGATGTAGCCCTTGGGCGGTTCGCCCTCCAGCGCTTGGACGTCGCCGCCACGCACCACATAGCGTCCACCGTGGGACGCCACAATTTGCGGCGCCTTCTCCCCATATTGTTTTAAGGCAGCCGGATCCGTGACCTCGACGTCCGCGACGACCTAACCAGGCCGCGTCTTCTCTGGCTGCGCATGAATCGCTCGGGCTCCGGCAACTCCGATCGAGACGCCAGCCAATAATGCCAGCGCCAGTTTGTGGCTCGTCTTCATGGCTTCATTTTCCCTGTGTTTGCGGACTAGCGCTAACCACATGAGGTAGCCGGCGATGCCAGCCTAAGACTAAACTCGGCCCGAAGCCCGAAGCCCGAAAGCCGAAGCNNAGCACTTCGGTCTTCGCGCCATTCGAGATTCCGATGTTCACTGCAATCTTATCCTTGCCTTCCTTACCTTTTGGATCGGGAATTTCCACCGAGGCCTTCTTATCCTTGTCGTAGAGAATCGCGCCCTCCGGAATCTGCAATACGTTCTTGTGTTCCTCAAGAATAATTTCGGCATTGGCAGTCATCTCAGCCTTCAACTCGCCGCCCGGATTCTGAATCGAAACCCGCACTTCAAACGTGGTGACGTTATCCTTCTCCACGCCCATCGGAGAAATCTTGGTTACCTTGCCGGTAAACGTCTTGTCCTTGAACGATTCAACTTTAATCCTCGCCGGTTGGCCCAGATAAACCTTGCCGATGTCGCTCTCATCCACCTTGCCCTTCACATAGACTTCACTGGTATCGCCCAGCGTCATCACCAGCGTGGCCGAAGATCCCAGCACCAGGATCGAGCTTACCGCGTCGCCCATTTCCACATCGCGCGAGAGCACGATGCCATCGATCGGAGAAACAATATCCGTGTAACTGAGCTGTTCCTCCAGCTGTGTAAGGTTGGCTCGGTCTTGCGCCACCTGTGCCCGCGACTGCGCAATCTTCGCCTTCAGCACCGTCACCTGCGCCTTGGCCACATTCTGCTTATTCAACGCCAGCTCGTAGTTCTTCTCGGCATCGTCGAGCGCCGAAGCGGATACCACTCCATCCTTCGCCATGCCCACAGCGCGATCGTAGGCCCGCTTCAGCAAGGGCACGTCCGGCCCTTCCGCATCCACCTTGGCGCGTTCGAAATCGGCTTGCGAGCTGTTCAGGTTCGCGTCAGCCGCATCCAATGCGGCACGCGACTGCGCCACCTGCGCCTCAATCTCCACCTTGTCGAGCTGTGCCAGCAACTGCCCCTTCTTAACATTGTCGCCGTAGTCCACCAGCAGCTTCTTCACAATGCCGCTGGCCTTCGACTTCACTTCCACCTTGGTGATGGGCGTCACCTTCCCCGTTGCCACCACACTCTTAGCCAGATCCCCCTTCTCCACCTTCGCCAGCTTGGAGGGGTCAATCTTGGTGCCGCCACGCGTCGCCGCGAACACGCCGATCGCAATCAGCAGGACGATCCCCAGCCCAATACCGCCATAGATAAACAGTTTGCGACGCTTCTTCTTATTATTTCCGTTTCCGTTCACAACTGCCTCCTAAGTGCTCGCTGGAAATGCTCTCTGCATCACCCATGCACTCTCTTCTACGCAGCCTAAGTTGCTTTTGTTCCGAAGATTTCGACAAGATCCAGAGATTGGGGGCGACTAAAACTCCCGCCACCTTCCAGTTAGACCGCTGTGATACAAAAAAGGTTAGCCTCCCGTACCAAAAGTTTTACCCTGTGTTCCGGAGCCTGCCCTGAGCGCAGTCGAAGGGTGCCCTTTGTGTTGAAGACTTTAAGACATCACCGCAGCGCCACTGCCAGCCCCCGCAGAATGCTAGAATACCCGTCAGAATGATCCAGCAATGATCGCCTTTGTGCTGCTCCGCGTGCTTCTGATCCTTCTCCTGGTGGCAGCGAATGCGTTTTTCGCCGCTGCGGAGTTCTCCCTGGTCAGCATTCGCGACACCAGAATTCAGCAACTCATCCAATCCGGACGTATCGGAGCCCGCATCGTCCAACGCCTCCATCAGCATCTCGACGAAGTCGTCAACGGCGTCCAACTCGGCATCACTATCGTCAGCCTGACTCTCGGCTGGATCGGCGAACCCATGGTCGCCCGCCTGGTCGAAGGTCTCAGCTTCGTTCATCAAGTTCCGCATGCCGCGGTCTATGCCCACGGAATCGCCATCGTGATCGCTTTCAGCCTGATCACTTACCTGCACGTTCTCCTCGGCGAACTCGTGCCGAAAACCCTCGCCCTGCAGCGCGCCGAGCAGATCGCCCTCGCCGTGGCCGCGCCCATGGAAGCCTTCCTCACCCTTACGCGCCCCGTGCTTTTCTTCATGCGCCGCTCCGGCGGCCTGGTCTTGCGTCTCTTCGGCGCACGCGAAACCCGCCGCGGCGGCGCCGTTCACTCACCCGACGAACTCAAACTAATCGTCACCGCCAGCCGCCAGTTCGGCCAAATTCCCCTGTCTCAGGAAGAAATGATCCACAATGCCATCGAACTCGACAGCATTACCGTCCGCGAAGTCATGGTCGCCCGTCCGGATATTTTTTCCCTGCCCTCCGATCTCACCCTCGACGAAGCCCTGAATCGCGTTGTCGAAGGCCAGCACTCGCGCATCCCCGTCTACGACCCGCAACGCGGCCCCGAGCACATCGTCGGCGTCCTTTACTACAAAGAGCTTGTCCGCTGGGTGCGGCTGCGCCTGGTCAATCTTGGCCAGCCTCTGGCCACCCGCATCTCACGCACCCAGGTCGTCCACATCATGCACGATGTTCTGGTCGTACCGGAAACCAAAGTCCTGGCTGAATTGCTGGACGAATTCAAACAGCGCCGCCGTCACCTCGCCGTCGTGGTCGACGAGTACGGTTCTACCGCAGGCGTCATCACCGTCGAGGACATCCTCGAACAACTCGTCGGCGACATCGAAGACGAATTCGATATCGCCGCACCCGAGCCCGCCTTAGCGGGCGAATCTGTCCTGGTCCTCGAAGGCGCAGTCAACATTCTCGATCTCGAAACCCAGCACGGCCTGCTCCTGCCCCGCGACGCCGGATTCGAAACCCTCGCCGGTTTCGTCCTCGCCCGCCTGCAGCGCATCCCGTATCTAGGCGAGTCTTTCGAATACGAAGGCTATCGCTACACCGTCGAAGAAATGGAAGCCCACCGCATCGCCAGAGTGAAGATCGAGACGATAAAGAATCCCGAGGGGAAAGCCGAGCCCGCAAAGCAGGCCGGAGATTGAACATGCACAGCCCTGTCATCCTGAGCGAAGCAGGTGGATCGCGAAGCGAGCCATCTGCAAAGTCGAAGGATCCCATATCCGCCTGCACGACCACGAACTCCACTAGGAATTTCTACTCCGCACTCGCGGTTAGCACTGGCGACTGGCAACTGGGGACCGGCAGCTGAAACTCCTTCTCCAACGCGTCCTCTATACCGTCCCAGTAATCTGGCTGGTCGTAAGCCTGGTCTTCCTCCTAATCCACCTCGTCCCCGGAGACCCCATCCAACAAATGCTCGGCGAAGGCGCGCCCCAAGCCGACATCGCCGCCACCCGTCACGCCTACGGACTCGACGCCCCGCTCGGCGAACAATACCTCCATTACTGGAAAGGCGTCCTCCACGGCGACCTTGGCCCCTCGTTCCGCTACAACCAAAGCGTGACGCACCTGCTAACCCAGCGCTATCCCTACACGCTGCAACTAACGCTGGCATCTCTCTTCGTAGCCTTCATTCTCTCCATCCCCGCCGGCGTGCGCTCCGCCCAGCGCCGCAACCGCTGGGACGACCGCCTGCTCAGC
>PKVZ01000091.1:0-13012 GCA_003131635.1 Acidobacteriaceae bacterium | reverse complement strand
AGCCAGGACTACATCCGCACCGCCCGCGCCAAAGGCCTGCCCGAGCGCACCGTAGTCTACCGCCACGCCCTGCGCAACGCCATGATCCCCATCATCACCGTATTAGGCCTGCAATTCGGCGCGCTACTAGCCGGCGCAATTGTTACGGAAACCATCTTCTCCTGGCCCGGCATCGGCCGCCTAACCATCCAAGCCATTTCCAACCGCGACTACTATCTGGTGCAAGGCTGTATCCTAGCGATTGGTTTGACGTACGTCGCGGTGAACTTCCTGACAGACGTGCTGTACTCCGTGGCGAACCCGAGGATCAGGCAGTGATTGTCTGGCTAGATCGCGATCCCGAAATGGTAACGGCCAAAGCAGAATCTTCTTCGGATACATCGATCGGTCCGGCAAACTGGGCGTAGCATTGGCACTGGAATTATCGCCCAAAATAAAATCTGTCATCCCGACCGGAGCATTGCGATTGGTTCCTCCAATCGCAATGCGTAGTGGAGGGACCTGCTGTTTGCATCCGCCATGAAAACTCACCGCTACAGCGTCTACATCGTAGCCAGCAAGTCACGCGTGCTTTACATCGGAATGACGAACGACCTGGGCCGCCGGGTATTTGAACACAAGAACGACTTGATGGAAGGCTTTAGCAAAAAGTACCGCTGTCATCGCTTGGTCTACTACGAATCGTTCGACGACGTGAACAAGGCAATCGACCGCGAGAAGCAACTAAAGCGCTGGAACAGAACAAAGAAGGTCTGGCTGATTGAGCGCCGAAATCCCCCGTGGGAGGACCTAGCTGCCGAATGGTTCACGCGCCACATGTACCAGCCAGACCAGCAGGTCCCTCCACTCGCCAGTTGACTGCTTCGCAGATCAACTGACTCGGTCGGGATGACAGATATTTTGAATACCTGCCGTCTCAATCTGTCATCCCGACCGGGGCATTGCGATTAGTTTCATCAATCGCAAAAACTAAGACTGTCATCCCGACCGGAGCGTTGCGATTGGTTCCTCCAATCGCAAAAGTAAATCTGTCATCCCGACCGGAGTGGAGGGGCCTGCTGGTTGGAGCCACCACAAGCCCGGCCCGACGCATGTCGCCGTGAACTTCCTAGCGGACGTGCTGTATTCGGTGGCGAATCCGAGGATTAGACAGTGAAGACGAAATCAGGGAGGGGGCCTGGGCCGCAGCAACCGGGGAGAGTGCGACTTCAGCGGCTCGCCGGGCTAGTTCGGTTGGAATTCCGGTGGCTCAAGTCTGACCCGCCTGTCGAATATCCACCTCGCATCCAGCGGATGGACCTCCTGTAGGCGGTCTCTTGCAATGCTCGGTGGGGTGGGCGTGAACCGAGCGTGCTTCAGGAGGCCCCTGGCGTCAGCGAACGTCACTTCGATGCAGATGATTCCGCCTGCTGGCACGTCCACATCTGTAACTTCCTCTTCCGAATTAACTGAACGATTGCTCTGGAAGTTCAGATCCTGACTCAGTCGGTGGACACCTGGGTCAACGTTGATGGAAAAAAAGCTTGCGCTCTGCATCCGTGCGACGCGCACGCCATCGACATACACTGAGGGCTTTGTGAGTGCCGCGTAATGACGCCGAAAGAAGTAGATCGTTCCTTGATGCGCCGTCTGGGCGACGCATGGAAGCGAGAGCAACGCTCCCAACAACGCACCCGTTAGCTTCATGGAGTTTACTATGCTGCTGGGCCGACAGGCCATATGTACTCCTCGACCCGAATGTTAACTCCGACATTGCCACCCTCATCTTCACTTACATCGCCGGTCAACTCCAGGATCTCGGCGATCATGATCACTGTCCCCTGATCGAGGATGGGAGCAAAATCCTGAGCCAGTTCGCGCGAAAGATATCCGAGCCGCTCTCCCCGAATTGGCCCGTCAGTTCCTTGGCACGCCCTGCCGATCAGAACCGCATTCGGGTCTACGGGGTTTCCCGGCTCTCGAATTAAGAACAAGGCGTCACCAGCATGGCAGGAGCTTCGGATTACCTGCTGCCGGTATGATCCATCGGGGTTTTGGTGGCTGACTCCTCTAATCTTGGTATGGATTACGCGGGCGCGAGGGTAGTTGGGATCCTGCTCGATTTCCGAGAACGGAAATGACTTAGCGGGCGGAGACTTTTCGCGAGCCTCACCCCGACGGGACAACGTTAGCATGAGCCCAAGAACTGCCGCAGCGGCAACAAATATAATTCCCAAGACAGGGTCCACAGGAGTAATGTAGACCTCCGGATGAGCGGTCGAATGTATCGCAGGACAATTTTCATTACGATTGGCCCAGATTGGGATCGACCACATAAACATGGAGTAAGCGTGAATGTCTGCGAAGGGCGGATTTTTCGACATTCATAGCCACTGCACCACCCGCCGCCCCACCAAAGCCGCCGCCCGCTGCAAACTCGACAGCGTGATGTCGCATTTGGGGTCAAGAATGCGATCCACCTGCGACCGGACTCGTCTTCAGCAACACCGCTACCGATTCTGCGCGGGCGCAGAGCGCAGCACAAACGGAAGGCCTCGGGGAGCATTTCGGCTCACCGTGTCTTGCAAGTTGAGAGCTTCAAGCGGAATATGGCTGCGTGTGCCGTCGGGGCTGATGTATTCGAGATAGCCGTCGGCGACCCAGTAGTCAGTCACGGCGTGGCTGCCGCCATTGTTCAGCACCAGAAGGAAGACTCCCTTGTCCAGGGCCTGGTCTTCGGTCGCCGCACCGAACTCGGCTCCGGGGCGCGGCGGCGGACCCCCTTCTGCGGTGTCGTCATCCCCGGGATCGGCCGTGGGCGGGATCGTGGACATTTCCGATTGCATGAGTTCCTGTGAATTGAGGCCGTCCCCGAGAGCAAGCGAATCTTCGCCAAAGCCGAAGCCGGAATAAAAAGGATCAAAGCCACCGGAGAAGTAACACAGCGGCAAAAATGGTTCGAAGAAGCAGACCTGGGTCACGCCGTTGATAAAGCAACCGGAGGAAGAAAAGCCCCGACGGCGGTTGTAAGAGAAACCGCGGTGAGGGCGCATGCCGGAAGAAAAGAAAGAAGCCTGGCGGTCGGGGCTGCGCGGGAGTAGCGGCGGAGACCAGAGAAGGGTTGACGGAATCCGCGAAATGGATGATGTGCGAGCCGCCGTGGGGATGTTCCACAGGTGTGACGGCTCATAGGATGAAGCATCCGAAGTAGAGGATGCTCCGGATCCCGCATGCCGGGCCGCGTGCTTTCCGAACCCGAAGTGCAGCCAACCGAAGTGCCCGCCACGGTGGTCCTCGCCGGAATGCCTGCCGAAGGGATGTCCGCCACCAAAATGTCCGCCACCAGAGTGGCCGCCTCCGCCCCCGTGTTGCGCCTCTACCGTGCCGAGCTGACAGATTACACACAGCAAGATCGACAAGATCGAAAGGATGCGCGGCGACCGCACCAGGAAGGCAGTTCGAGTGGCCATGGCCTCCCACCCCAGTGAATGTAGCTCCAGTTTACTCCTGTCCGGAGTAGCCCGACGTGTGACTTACAGTTTGCAGCTGTTGGAGGCCGGCCAAATCCTCGCAGGCATTCGAGCGGGAACGTTCGAGATCTTCACTTCGATGTCCTCGTTGCCCTCACCCGCAGCCCTACCGAAGCCGCCGCCCGCTGCAAACTCGACAACGCGATGTCGCGTTTCGGATCGAAAAATCAGCGCCACCTTGTCACTCAACTGAGCAGGCTGAATTGTCGATAGGAAATCGAGGCGCGATAATGATCGCTAACACTGGTGTCGCTCCGAGAGATCGTCGCGCTGAAGCGATCCAAAGCTGGAGAGAGCAATAGGAAAATAAACAGAGGCGGAGCGTCTCTGCCCCGCCCATGTCCAAATCCAACTACGCTGCCGGCATCATCTTCTTCATCCGTTCCTTCATCTGCTCGGGCGATACATCTTCCACATGCGTGGCGATGCCCCAGAGATGTCCGAATGGGTCGCGAATAAAGCCATTGCGATCTCCATAGAACTGGTCCTGCACTGGCTTCAGGATTTTCGCGCCCTCGGCAGCCGCCTTCTTAACCACACTGTCGACGTCGGGTAGGTATACGTACAGGCTCACCGGGCTCCCGCCCACGGTGGTCGCGCTGGTGTGTCCCTCACCCATGCTGGGATTTTCGTCGGCCAGCATGATGTGCGAGTTGCCAATCTTCAACTCGGCGTGGCCGACTTTGCCGTCCGGGCCGTTCATCCGAACGGTTTCGGTCGCTCCGAAAATTTTCTTGTAATAGTCAATGGCCTGGGCAGCACCGTTGATAACCAGGTAGGGTGTGACGGAATTGTAATCTTTCGGAATATACGAGACTTTGCTCATGAATTTCCTCCTGAGAGTGTAGGCTAAGGTGGAGGTTTGTGGCGCAAGTGCCGGCCCGTGGCCGACATTCCTATGAGAACACAAGCTGGCCAGCGGTCTCAAGTCCGCATGGCAAATTAATATTGCATTCATGTCCACCGCCGCCATCTCGTTCCGCCGCCGGGTTGCCGGAAATGCCCGCCACAACCCGCTGGCCGCCACCGGCGTCGCATTAGTCATAATCTTCGTGATCTTCGCCCTGTTCGCTCCCTGGATCGCGCCGCAAGATCCCGCCGCCATTAATCTTCCCGCCCGCCTCGACACTCCCTCTCACGCCCACTGGTTCGGCACCGACGAACTCGGCCGCGACATTCTCTCCCGCATCATCTACGGCGCGCGCATCTCCATGCTGGTCGGAAGCTGCGTGGTGCTGGCCTCGCTCACGCTCGGCTTGATCATCGGTTGCATCGCCGGTTACTACGGCGGAGGCATCGACCGCTTCGTCAACGTTGTCCTGATGAACGCGTTCCTCTCGTTCCCCGGAATTCTGCTGGCCATTGCCTTCGTCGCCTTCCGCGGCCCCGGCATCTTCAACCTCGTTCTCGCGCTTTCACTAGGAGGCTGGGTCGGCTACGCCCGCCTGGTTCGCGGACAAGTCCTCGCCGCTCGCGAACGCGAATTCGTCGAAGCCGCCCGCGCCCTCGGCGCCAGCGACCTGCGCATCATCGTCCGCCACATTTTGCCCAACATCATTCAGCCAGTAATCGTTCAGGCTGCGATCGGCATGGCTGGAGCCATCCTCGCCGAGGCCACCATGAGCTTTCTCGGTCTCGGCGTGCCGCCACCGACGGCAAGTTGGGGCACCATGCTCAACGACGGCCGCGCCCACCTGTTCGACGCTCCGCACCTCGTGCTCTTTCCCGCGCTCGCGGTGATGCTGGCCGTGCTTTCGTTCAACTTTATCGGCGACGCCCTGCGCGATTATCTCGACCCACGCTCGCGCATCGAAGCGGGTCTCTAACAATAAGTTATGCAATAGCTACTAGAATCTGGAACTACAGAGTGATCCTCAAAGTCTTTACACCGCTTGTCTACTTACTTCAGGAAAAAAACGTGATTGGGGCTGCCCTCGACCTTGCGCCATCCTGTACCCGGGCGAGAACAGCCGGCCAGATCAAGCGGAACTGCTCGCGAGGTGGTCCTGATCCCTCCACCAGTATTCGCTACCACGACGCTGGCGCCGGCTTGAGTAAACTTCTCCAGCACTTGCGTTTGAACCGCCGGAGGCTCGCTCCAAAAGAGGCACGTCTCGTCCGTGCCGATTTCGGCCACCACATCTAGCCGCGCCAGGTAAGGCCAATGGGCGTCCATATCGAAGCCGATTGCCCCTACCTTTGTCCCTGGCTGCAAACCCATCTGTTTCAGTCCTTCTGCCGTCACATATTCAGCAGTGGCGTCGTTGTGGAACCCGTGAATGGACTCTCCATACACCATGTATGCCACGGCAGCGATCAATGCGAGAGACACTAAAGCTGCAAGCCAGCGGCAGAGTGGAGCGGTCGCAGGTCGCAGACGCACGCTCGCCAGAACCGACCCCCAAATCAGCAGTTCCCAGGGTGGTAAGAACCGTCCTTGTACCACCGTCAAACTGAACAGAGTAAAGGCTACCGCGGCGGTCACAATGAGGTACCAATAGATGGCAACGCCTCTGAGCGTTTCCTTAAGATCGGAGCCCAGAAGAATCAAGAACATTCCGACCAGCCAAGCCGTCGGATGCAAAAGCATCGTGCCAAGCACGAACAGCTCGTGGAGAACGTGCCTAGCTACGGTTCCGAACCTAAACGTTGGGGACAGTCCGTCGTTCCAATAAGTCGGATCGAACCAGGGCGGATAGCTCGATCTTAGAGGACCGTTAAACTCGTATACCGCGGGATGATCAAAGAGTTTTCGCGTGGGATGAAGGGGCGTGCCGGTGCCTGGCGGGTCGCCTCGCCAGTTTCGGTACGGAAGATTGTAGTTGAACCAGGCAAGGTTGAGTTTTCCGGTGTCTGAAAAAGTAATGCGTCCCTTGGAATGCGAAAGCAACGCAATTTCCGGCAACGCTATCACCATGAAAGCCAGCAAGGCCAGCGCGATGCGCGGGCTCCGCTGCCGCAGAGAACGTCCGGAAGTGGCGATCAGCATTGCCAGGAAAACGAATGCCATCGGAAAAAGAATGGCCTTCGCCAAATAGCCAAATCCCAAACAGATTCCAAGCCAGAGATACACAGACCATGAAGTTCCTTCCGCGATTTCCAACCGAAGCAAGAGCCCAGCCGCGAGCAACACACTCGTGGCCACCAGCAAATCAGGGTTCATCAGTAGAACCAGGTCCCCCATCGTCGCCCAGATGAACAGCGAATAACCCAACACCCACATTTGTGCCGAAGCAATGGGGATGTCCTTGAGGGCAGCTCCCGGCATGGTCAATTCCCTGCGCCGCAGCAGAGACGTCCAGAAAAATTCAAAGGCCGCAATAGCAGCCAGATACATAGGGAAAGACAAGGCGTGCGCTACGGGAAACTCCCAGCGCAGCGATGGCTTGACGACCCCTAGCGCCGCGGCTAACAGCCAGGGATACAACGCGCTCCAGTACGCGTTGATCACCATTGCCCAATCATGCCGGAGGATGGCGCGGGCCAGTTCCAGATAGGATCTGGGGTCCGGACCGAAGGTGTTGCGGCCCACCACGATCTGCGCCAGCGCCAAGGCAACAGCCAAACAGCGAAAGAGCCAGCGGATTCCCATGTCCCGCGACCCTGCCCCAACCGTTGATGTCATCTTTGTTTGGTCATCCCTAAGGAGCACCAGTCTAGCTTCGCGGCCCGGCAAGCTCCAATGACTTTTCCCGATCGCTAGCCCTCAGCCGGAAAATCATTGTATCCCTACTTTGCGTGCTCGGGCGTCGTATCGCAGCGCCGCCCCTGTCCACTGGACGCCGCGCAATACTGCAGTAGTTGCCGGCATGCCGCATCGAAGCCGGCCTCTAGCCCTCTCGCAACCCTCTCAAAACACGCCAAATCCATTTCTTGACATACATCGCAAATTGCAATATAAATATTGCGATCTGATATATGAAGCTGGGAGAGAAAATTCGCTACCTGCGCGAAGTGGAAGGTTCGCTGCGCGGCCTGGACCGTCCCATGACTCAACAAGAGATGGTGAAGGCCATCCGCCAGGAACTGCGCAAGAGCATCAGTCAGTCCTATTTGTCGCAGATTGAAGGCGGGTCGCGGCCCCACATGACGCAGTCCTCGCGGGCGCTCTTGGCGAAGTTCTTCAAAGTCCATCCCGGCTTTCTGGTGGATGACCCCGAGGGTTACCACACCGAGCTGACTTCAGATTTACGAACCACGGAAGGACAGCTTGATGTCTGGCTGCTGCAGGGATCGGAGCGCTTTGTAAGCGATCCGCAGGTGAGCGAGGTGCTGATCAAGGCAGCGCGCGAAAAAGATACCCGCCGCTGTTTGCTGCTGCTGGGGGCGATTCTGGATACGCCCGGACTGGCCGAACGCCTGCTCGAAGCGCTAAGGCCGGATCTGATGGCGAAAGGCGATCATCATCGGGAAGGCCAAGGCCGGAAGAGTCTTCGCGAAAATCTTCGTGGCGGAGATCGGGGACTCGCAGCGAGCGCAGAAGGAAGGCGAATCCGATGAATTACTCGATGACTTGGGCGGATTTTTATTTGATCTGTTTCGCGGTCGGCTTCTGCTTCAGTTTTTTTTCGTTCGTGTTCGGCGGCGCGCGGACCGGGCGCTTGCACCTGCCGCATTTCCACGGACACGGCATTGGCGGCGCGCATCTGCCATCGACAACCGTTTCGGCGCCGCATCCTCCGGTTTCCGGACATGCCTCGCCAGCAACTGGCGCAACCCGAACTGGCGCAACCAGCCCTGGCGCGGAGCAGGGAAGCGGAGTTTCGCCGTTCAATCTCGTCACCTTGACGGCGTTCCTGGCCTGGTTTGGCGGTACGGGATATTTGCTCACGCGGTACTCCGGCCTGTGGGTTGGCTTTGGATTGCTGGTTTCCGTGGTGAGCGGGCTGGTGGCCGCAGTGATCGTGTTTCTGTTCCTGAGCAGAGTGCTGATCTCGGACGAAGAGAACATGGATCCCGCCGATTACGAAATGGTGGGCGTGCTGGGTCGAATCTGTAGTGCGATCCGCGCGGGCGGAACGGGAGAGATGATTTACGCGCAGATGGGAACGCGCCGGGTGTGCGGCGCGCGCAGCGAGGACGAAAGCGCCATCGCCAAGGGAACCGAAGTTGTGGTTACGCGCTACGAAAAGGGAATTGCATACGTTCGATTGTGGAGTGAGATGTCCGGGGAGCAGTAGCTCGGAGTACAGGTTGGCAAGGAAGGAAACTATGAACCGAAAATTAATGAAGGGGGTATTGATGGCCGCGGCGCAGGTTGTGGCAGCCGCGTGCTTCGCCAGTGCACAGGACATTGCCGGCGATTGGCAGGGGACACTCTCGGCAAACGGCGCCGAACTTCGGCTTGTGCTGCATATCACCAAAAGCGACAACGGCGCGCTCAAGGCCACGCTCGACAGCGTGGATCAGAACGCCAACGGCATCCCGGTAAGTTCGATCTCGCTGAAAGATTCGAAACTCAGTCTGAGCGTGGATGCGGTTCACGGGTCATACGAAGGCAAGGTTGCGGCTGATGGCAACACAATCAGCGGAACCTGGTCCCAAGGCCAGCCGCTGGCGCTCGATTTCAAGCGTGCGACTGCGCCAGTAAAGACAGAGCACGAGCCAGCCAAACCATCGGACATCGACGGTACGTGGATGGGCTCGCTGGATACGGGAACGATCAAGCTGCGCATCGTGTTGCACATCGTCAACACTGAGGACGGGTTGACCGCCACTCTCGACAGTCCGGATCAGGGCGCAAAGGGACTGCCGGTCACGTCCGTTACACGCGACGGAGCCGCGCTGAAGATGGAAGCCAAACAGCTCGGTGGCGTGTTCGAGGGCAAAATCGCCGCGGATCGATCTTTGATCGAGGGAACGTGGACACAGGGCGGAGCCAACCTTCCGCTGGTGCTGAAGCCGGTGAAGGATCAATCGGAACTGGAGCGGAAGCGTCCGCAAAATCCGACGAAGCCGTATCCGTATCGCGAGGAAGAGGTTTCCTACGAGAACAAAGTTCAGAACGTGACGCTGGCGGCGACGCTGACCCTGCCGCAAGGCAAGGGGCCGTTCCCCGGAGTGCTGTTGATCACGGGTTCAGGCCCGCAGGATCGCAACGAGAGCCTGCTTGGGCACAAGCCGTTTCTCGTCCTTTCCGACTATCTGACGCGCAAGGAGATTGCCGTACTGCGCGCGGACGATCGGGGCACGGGCAAGTCCACCGGGAACTTCGCAACCGCCACCACGGCGGACTTTGCTACCGACGCAGAGGCTGGAATTGCCTATTTGAAGACGCGTTCCGAGATCGATCCGCACAGGATTGGCCTGATCGGCCACAGCGAAGGAGGGATCATTGCGCCCATGGTGGCGGCGCGCAATCCGGATGTTGCCTTCATTGTGATGATGGCGGGCTCCGGCGTTCCCGGCGATCAGATTCTGCCTGCGCAATTGCAGGCGATTGAAGAGGCCGGTGGCAAGAGTCACGAAGAAGCCGCGAAGGATGCAGCCCACGAACGTGAGGTGCTGACCCTGGTAGAGACCGAGAAAGATGAGGCGGTGCTGGAAAAAGAATTGAGAGAAAAGATAAGTGGAGAAGAGCCCGAGCCGCAGATCGGAGCGCAAATCAAGACTCTCACGTCGCCATGGTTCCGCTACTTTCTGACTTACGATCCGGCGACTGCGCTGCGCAAGGTCACGTGCCCGGTGCTGGCGATCAACGGCGAGAAGGATACGCAAGTCCCGCCCAAACAGAATCTTCCGGCCATTCGAACGGCTCTGGAACAGGGTGGCAATAAGCACTTCGAGGCCGACGAACTGCCTGGTCTGAATCACTTGTTCCAGACTGCCAAGACGGGGTCACCCGCCGAATATGCGCAGATCGAGGAAACGATTTCGCCGGTGGCATTGGACAGGATGGCGAGCTGGATTTTGAAGCAGTAATTCATATTGAATTTTCAAGACTGCATTCGTAAGAGGAGGCGTTATGCCAGAGATGTCACGCATGGTGGAGATTTGGATTTTCGCGGGGCTGGGAGTGATGGTCCTTCTATTCCTGATGAGTGGAATGGCCAGGCTATATCGCAAAGCGGGGCCGCACGAGGCACTCATCGTGTATGGCCTGGGCGGGACGCGAGTGGTGCAGGGACATGGCACGCTGGTGCTTCCCATGGTGCAGATCTGTCGTGATCTGTCTTTGGAACTCATGTCGTTCGACGTGGCGCCGCAGCAGGATCTCTACACCAAACAAGGTGTAGCGGTGACTGTCGAAGCTGTCGCGCAGATCAAAGTGAAGTCCGATCGCGAATCGGTGCTGACGGCTGCCGAGCAATTCCTCACCAAGAGCGATCAGGAGCGCGAAGCGCTGATCCGGCTGGTGATGGAAGGCCATCTGCGCGGCATCATCGGCCAGCTTACGGTGGAGGAGATCGTCAAGCAGCCCGAGATGGTTTCCGACCGCATGCGCGGCACCTGTGCCGAGGACATGAACAAAATGGGGCTGGAGGTGATCTCGTTCACCATCAAGGAAGTCCGCGACAAGAACGAATACATCACGAACATGGGCAAGCCCGATGTGGCCCGCATCAAGCGCGATGCCGATGTTGCGACGGCGGAAGCCGACCGCGATACCGCGATCAAGCGCGCGCTGGCGCAGCGGGAATCGGCCGTCGCCAAAGCGCAAGCGGATCAGGAGCGAGTACTGGCGGAAACATTGTCGTTGGCCAAGCAGGCGGAATCGCAGCGTGACCTGGAAGTGAAGCGAGCGCAATTCCTCGAAGTCACAAAGCGGCAGCAGGCGCAGGCCGATAAAGCCTATGACATCCAGACCAACATCATGCAGCAGCAGGTAATCGCCGAGCAGGTGAAGGTGCAGCAGATCGAGAAAGAGCAGCAGGTGAAGGTGCAGGAGGCGGAAATCAATCGTCGCGAGAAAGAACTGATTGCGACCGTCCTGAAAGGAGCCGAGATCGAGCGTCAGCGGATCGAAACCCTGGCCGCGGCCGAAAAGCAGCGGCTGATTGCGGAAGCGGAAGGGCACGCGTCGTCGATACGCGCGCAGGGCGAGGCGGAAGCCGAAATCATTTTCAAGAAAGGCGAATCCGAAGCCAAGGCCATGAACGTGAAAGCCGCGGCCTATCAGGAGTACAACCAGGCGGCGGTGATCGACCGGCTGTTTACCTGCATGCCGGAGGTGGTGAAGGCGTTGGCCAGTCCGCTGGCGAACGTGGACAAGATCACTATTGTCTCCACTGGAAACGGCGATGCCTCGGGGATGAACAAAATCACCGGCGACATGGCCAAGATGGCGGCGCAGGTGCCGGCGTTGTTCGAGACGCTCTCCGGAATGCCACTCTCGGAATTGCTGGGCAAGGTGCGTCAGCTCGGTGACAAGACGCCGAAGCCGCCGGTGGTTGACGCGGCCAAGTGAGGGTCTCAATTGCTGGTGTGGGAAGCGAGCCTGGATTGCTCGTGTGGGGACAGCCCCCCTAGCCTGCCCTGAGCGCAGTCGAAGGGGTTGTCCCGCGAGCGAAGCGAGCGAAATCGGAGCAAAGCGTAGCGAGGCGTAGGAGCTTGGAGCTGAAACATGAACCGGAAATCGAAAGGAATTGGTTTAGGAATTGCACTGGGCGCGGCGCTGGGCGTCGCCCTCGGAGTGATGGCCGGACACATCGCAATCTGGCTGGGAATTGGTGTAGCCATTGGCATGGCCATCGGCAGCACTCTGCGGCGAACCACCTGCGCCAATTGCGAAGCGGCGAAACGAAATCAACAACTAGTATCCAAAAGTTAGAAGCCAAAAACGAAAGCTGAAAGCTGACAGCTAAAAGCTAGAAGCTAGAAGCGAATTCAAAAAGGAGTCCACCATGGCATTACTAGAGCGGGTTTCCACATTAGTCCGGGCCAACCTCAACGATCTGATCGATAAGGCCGAGGAGCCGGAAAAGATGATCAAGCAGGTGATTCTCGACATGCAGAATCAGTTACTGCAGGTGAAGACGCAGGTGGCCATCGCCATCGCCGACCAGCACCTGCTGGAGAAAAAACAAAAAGAAAATGAAGACAAAGTGGCCGAATGGATGCGCAAGGCCGAACTGTCGGTCGACAAGAAGCAGGATGACCTGGCGCGCGCCTCGTTGCAGCGCGTGGAAAGTTATCGCGAGATGAGCGAGAGCTTCGCGCAACAAGTCAGCGACCAGAAAGCGCAAGTAGAAAACTTGAAATCGGCGCTGCGGCAACTGGAACAAAAATTGACCGAGGCGCAGACCAAGGCCGATCTGTTGATCGCGCAACATCGCCGCGCCCGCGCCGTGGGCAAGGCCAGCGACGCTCGTCTTGCAATGGGCGATGGTTCGAAAGCCGCAGCCTTCGACCGCATGAAGCGCAAGGTCGCACATTCGGAAGCACTGGGCCAGGCCAAAGCCGAAATCGCCGGGGACAACATGGAAGACCGCCTGGCGGCGCTGGAAAAAGAGGATCGCATTGAGCAGTTGCTGGCGGAGTTGAAGGGGAAGCGCGGGGCGTAG
>PKVZ01000302.1:3211-5687 GCA_003131635.1 Acidobacteriaceae bacterium | reverse complement strand
TTTATCCGTGGCAATCCGTGAAGATCAGTAGCAAAGATTTGGAGACTGCAAATGAATCGTACTTATGAGTTGATGTTTATTGTCCGGCCGGATATGGCGGACGAAGATCTGGACAAACTGGTTTCGCATCTGGAGACCACCGTGACCTCGGCCTCGGGAACAGTCAAGAACGTGGACCGCATGGGCAAGCGCCGCCTGGCCTATGTGGTGCGCAAATTCCGCGAGGGCATCTACGTTCTGATGACCATTGAAGGCGCGGGCACGGTGATCCACGAGTTGGAGCGCCGGCTGCGCGTGACCGAGCAGGTCATCAAGTTCCTCACCGTCCGCATCGACGAGGAGCAGAAGCGGCTGGATAAAATCAAGGCGCTTCGCGATTCCAAGAAGAAGGCCAGCGCACAGCCCGCGGTGGTGGCGGAAGAAGCGCCGGCGGCGGCCGAGCCGGCAACGGCCGATGTGCCGACGGCGGCAGTTTAGAGAAAAGTGGTTTAACTGGCCTGATCATTCATTTGACGATCACAGGCCACTGATTTACAAGGAGCATTTATGACTGACGAGACGAAAGCACCAGCTACCGAGCGGCCATCGCGGCCTTACGGGGAGCGTTCCGGCGGAGGAGACCGTCCGCGATTCGGAGGAGGCGGTGGTGGTGGCCGTTCCGGGCCGGGTGGTCCGCCGCGTGAAGGTGGACGCAAGTTTTTCCGCCGCAAGAAAGTTTGCAAGTTTTGCACGGAAAAGATCGCCGACATCAATTACAAAGATTACCGGCTGCTCGGCCAGTTCGTGGCGGAGAGCGGCAAGATTGTGCCGCGGCGTTTGACCGGAGTGTGCTCGCCGCACCAGCACCGGCTGGCCTCGGCCATCAAGCAGGCCCGCAACATCGCGCTGCTGCCGTTTGCCGGGCGGGCATCGTAGAGACGCTACAAAAGCCTGTCATTCCGAGCGCAGCGAGGAATCTTGGTTTTGCTGACGGCAAGAAAAACCAAGATCCCTCGCTGCGCTCGGGATGACAACTAATGAGGATCGGAGTCATATCATGGAAGTCATTCTCAAAGAAGATGTGAACAAACTGGGCTCGCGCGGCGACGTGGTGAAGGTTGCCGAAGGATATGGACGCAACTTTCTTTTGCCGCGCAAACTGGCAATCCAGGCCACGGCCGGCAACAAAGCCGTCATCGTGCAGATGAAGGCTGCCTCCGTGCGCAAGTCGGCCAAGGAGAAGACGCAGGCCGAAGAGCTTGCGAAGCAGTTTGAGGGGCTCTCGGTTTCGTTCCAGAAGCGGGCGGGCGAGCACGATCAGCTGTTCGGCTCGGTCACCTCCAGCGACATTGCCGATGCCGTCGCAAAAAAGGGAATCAACCTGGACCGGCGCCAGATCCAGCTCCACGAGCCACTGAAGACCTTGGGCGAGTTCACCGTGCCGGTAAAGCTGCACAAGGAAGTGACTGCGCATTTGAAGGTTGTGATCGAGAAGGAAGTGGTGGCGGAGTAAGGGCCGCTCACGGGCGCTATTTCTGGCACCTGCCATAGCGGCGACCAAAGAAATTAGGAAATGAAGACAGGGATAACGATATCGAACGGGAACGTATTCTTTGGGTCACGGATCACGATTCCTGTGACGGCGTTTCCGCAACTGCTACGGGACCATCTGATCGAGAATCCGTCCACGCCCACGATTGAACGGCTCGGTCAGAGGCTCGGGGAGATTGACTTCCCGCGCGATGAGACTGCCGAATTCGTGAGGCAGGTTTGCAACTGGGGCGGCTACCCGGGAATTGCGGGTCGCGTTCTGAAAAATAACAGGATCGATCAGATTTGCGGCGCGCTCCGGGGGGCTCTGTCGGATCTAGAAGCGGGATCTGTATTTAAGGCGTTATGCCGCGTCAATGCGATCTCCGGGCTAGGCACGCCCTCCTTCGCGTCAAAGCATCTGAGATTTCTGAGACCGGGCATCTGCGCCGTGTTCGATTCCATCCTGCGGGATTCGCTTGCCATACCCTTTGACCCCGCTGGCTATCACCGGTTCTGTGCGGACTGCGCGTCCTTAGCCCGTGCGCTTGTGGTGAACCAAATCCCTTGTCCAGCTTCTCGCGATGGTGGGACCTGGTTCGCCGCGGACGCGGAAGGGGCGCTGTACATCTTCGCCCGTCCCGCGCGACCGTCCGTTTGCCGAACGCCCGCCTGATTTGCTAGCTGTATGATGTTTTCCCAGTGGTTCCAGGAGAACGCCGTTGATCACGCCGCTCTATCTTTTGGCGGACAGCCAGCTGCTTTTTTCGCGGGCTGGCGGTAACAGCTTTACCAGCCGAATTCGGGCGAATCTGCCCTCCAACGCTCCCAAGGCGGCGTACATCGGAGCCTCCAATCATGACCGCGCGGAGTTTTATGGTTTGTTCGTTGCCGCCATGGAATCGATGGGAGTGTCCAATTGCCGCATGGTGCCGAGTCAGCTTACGGACGAAGACAAACTCTTCCT
>PKVZ01000302.1:816-3104 GCA_003131635.1 Acidobacteriaceae bacterium | reverse complement strand
GGGCGGAGGCGCGATTTATTCGCTGGACGGAACGCTGGAGCCGATTCGCCGGCCTCTCACCGAGTTTCTGAAAGAAGATGACCGGGTTGTGGAACGAATGCTGATTCCATTAGAGCCGGGCGCTGAGCAAGGATCGTCCAGCAAAGATCATCAGTAAAGATCCTTCAATTAAAGATCATTGGCTCGTCAATCTGAGCATTAACTATCCACGCAGCCGACCGCGCTTCACGAGATCTGCCCTTACTTTTTCCAGCGGTATTCCCGGCTCTTTGCGGCGAGATTCGGAGACCATACCGTCCCAGAAATCCTGAAGCCGGGCCCCGTGCTTTTTCAGGTCGATGAGAACTGCGACCTTGCGGCCTTTGCCGTCGGTTACGAATTGGACGTCAGTCATGGGGTTATTTTCCCACAGGCGACAGCTTGGTAGCGAAGTTGAAAGCTAATCTACGGCCGCACGCGGAAGGCGACATTGCTCGACAGCGTGCCTGTCGGCGTGGCTACGGTTATAGTGCCGGCGATGGCCGGGCGGCTGCGAAGGGTTCGGCCCGGGCTGGACCCCGGGCCGTGGTGGGTTGTGCAGGCCACGATTACGGCGTGATCTGAAACACGGTTCCGTAGTTGCCGTTGCCTCCACCCGCAGTGGTGCCGTAGAGAGTTCCCGAGGGGCCGAGGATTAAGCCCGCTTCGGGAGAATTTCCATCACCGCCGCCGGGATAGGGGAAGGTATACAGCGCGTTCTCGCTCCAGCCTCCGCCGGAAAGTGGAGAGAGTTCGAATACACTGCCCCAGTCGCCGAAGGCACCGCCTTGGGTGGTTCCGTAGAGATTACCAGCCTGATCGAAGATCAAATTCCCGTTGGGAAATGTCGCATCGGAACCAAGGAACGTATATAAGATCGCTTCCTTCCAAGCGCCTGGCTGGGGCGATAACTCGAAGACAACTCCGCAACCATTGTAGGCGCAGATCGACCCGTGGTTGCCGCCGCTCACGGTGCTGCCGTAGAGATTGCCGGCCTGGTCAAAAACCAATCCGGGTGCGGGGGAAGCGCCATCGTGCTGGGCGTCAGTGAACTGGTAGATAACGCCCTCAGTCCATCCACCGCCCGAGGGCGTCAGTTTGAATACGGTGCCACAACCGTCTCCGCACGCGGGTGCAATCGTGCCACCAGCGGCGGTTGTGCCGTAAAGATTTCCGGCCTGGTCGAAAATCAGGTTCGTCAGGGGCAGGGCTCCGTCACTGCCAGCGGCGAAGTTGTAGAGTACGGACTCCTTCCACTGGCCGTCTTCGGGCGCAAGTTCGAAGACGGTGCCGCACCCGGAGGTGCATCCGATAGGATGGTTTCCGCCGTACCGAGTGGTGCCATACAGATTGCCCTTGGCGTCGAAAACCAGGCCGCCCCCGGGCTCGACTCCGGTTTTTGATCCGGTGAAAGTGAACAGAAGTTTCTCGGTCCAGCTGCCACCCGCCGCGGGCGACAATTCGTAAACCGTGCCGAGCCCGGATGCGCCGCCATTCACGGTTTCTCCAAACAGATTTCCGGCATCGTCAAAAATCAAGGCGGAATGAACCGAGTAGGTTCCGCCGCCGGTGGTGAAATTGTAGAGAGTCTTTTCCTGCCAGCCGCTGCCGGAATGAGTCAGCTCGAAGACGGTGCCGAAGCCGGATGTGCCTCCCTGCGAGGTGGTGCCGTAGAGATTTCCCGCCGAGTCTGCGATCACGTTCGCCTGGGGACTTCCGCCATCCACGTCAGCGAAGCTGCTAAGAGTGGTTTCGCTCCACGAGCCCGAGGCCGGAGTCAGTTCGAACACCGTTCCGTTCTCGGTGCTGTAGTATGCGGGGGCGCTGGCCCCGTAGAGTTTGCCTGCGTGCGCGATCACGCCGAAGGCTGGATTCAAGCCATCGGAGCCTCCGGTGAAGTTCCACAGCACAGCCTCGCTCCATGCGCCGCCGGATTGAGGTGTCAACTTAAACACGGTACCGTCGCCCAATGTTCCGCCGATGGTGGTTGTGCCGTAAAGGTTCCCTGCCTGGTCGAAAAGCAATTTGCCCTGAGGTCCCCACCCGTCACTACCGTTGAAGTTGTAGAGGATGTTGTGCGTCCACTGACCGTTCGAGCCGGCTTCCAACTCGAAAACGGTACCGCAAGGGTTGCCCTCGTAACATCCGGTGCTGGTGCCTCCCGCCGATGTGCCGTACAGGTTTCCCGCAGAATCGAAGATCAACCCGCCTCCCGGCGCATAACCATCAGCCACGCCGGTGAAGGTGTAAATTGTGGTTTCGGTCCAGGG
>PKVZ01000302.1:0-736 GCA_003131635.1 Acidobacteriaceae bacterium | reverse complement strand
TTGCCGGCTTTGTCGAAGACGAGTCCGCCTTGGGGATTGAAGCCGTCCGTGGAACTGTATTGTTGGAAGCTCCAGATAATACTCTCCGTCCAATTGCCGTTGGACTTGGAAAGTTTGAAAATAGTGCCGGCCCCCAAGCTGCTGTTGCCGCCCCAGGTAGTGGCGCCATAGAGATTTCCGGCGGAGTCCCGAGCGAGAGTTCCAGTCGGGTTCCATCCGTCTTTCGCCCCGCCGGTGGCGCCCTTGAAACTATAGATCACGGTATTCGTCCAACCGCCCTGTGAGTTTGGAGTGAGCTCAAAGACCGTGCCGTAAGCGTAAGCACCACCATATTGCGTTGTGCCGTAGAGGTTGCCGGCAGCATCGGCAATCAATCCGCCCGCCGGATCCTTACCGTTCAGGGTGGTTTGGAAGCCGTAGAGAATGGTCTCGGTGCCGGCGGTTGCGGCAGAGACACCGACTGTCAGCGTGGCGAAAGCTGTTATGGCGATTCGGAAGAGAGACGAGAATTGGAGCTTCATGGAGAATTCCTCAAGAGCAATGCGGGTTGGGCGCGGGCTGTGGGGGGAAATCTGCGCGCGCGGAGAGTATATAACGGGTTGCGGGAATTCGCCACGGACGTGTACGAAATTATTGCAATCGGAGTCGAGGCGGTCGGGTCGGCAATGGGTTAGCGGGAGACAGAAAGTTTAGTGAAGCTGCACAAGGACGTGACCGCGCATTTGAAAGTGGTGAT
>PKVZ01000220.1:7452-24827 GCA_003131635.1 Acidobacteriaceae bacterium | reverse complement strand
AGCGCTCCACGTGATGGTTACGTTCACGCTGCCATTCGCCGGAGGCGTCACGGGGTTGGCCGAGGCCGTCGCCGATACGCCACTGGGGAATTCATTCACGCTCAACGTCACTGCCGAATGGAATCCATTCACGCTGGTAACAGTGAGAGTAGTAGATTTGCTGCCGCCGTCATCAACAGTGAAAGAGGAAGGCGACAGTGACATGGTAAAGTTCGGCGTTCCCGAGGAAGCGTTCACCGTTAGGGTAATCGTGGCGCTGTGACTGGTTGAACCCGAGGTTCCGGTAATCGTCACTGTAGCCGTGCCCACCGTTGCGCTTCCGGAAGCGGTCAGCGTGAGCGTTGAGCTCGCGCTGCCGTTCGCCGGCGGAGTTACTGGGTTGGTTGAGAACGTTGCCGTCACGCCCGAAGGCAGGCCGGATGCGCTCAACGTGGTTGCGGAATTGAAACCGCCCGTGCTGGTGACGGTGATCGTGCTGGTTCCGCTGGTGCCCTGAGTTACGGTCACGGACGAGGGCGAGGCGCTGACGCTGAAGTTCGGCGTCGCCGATGAATTGACGGTGAGAGCAAGCGTAGTGGTTGCGGTCAAGCTGCCGGAGGTTCCGGTAATCGTGACCGTAGCCGTTCCAGTGGTGGCTGTGGCGCTCGCCGTCAACGTCAGCACACTGGTCCCGGTCGTGGGGTTGGTGCCGAACGTTGCCGTCACGCCGCTCGGCAGACCGGACGCAGCCAGCGTTACACTGCCGGTGAATCCGTTCACATCATGCACCGTGATGGTGCTGCTGCCGCTGCCGCCCTGCGTAATGGTGACACTGCTCGGCGAATCCGAAAGCGTGAAGGTGGGCGTCGCAGATCCAGCCAACAGATTGATGAGCCCGGTCGTATTCGGACTGCCCCAGCCGGTGCACAGATCGTAGCCGGTTGCTGCCGAATACGTGCCGCAGCTTCCGCTGGTGATGTCGTGGAAGTCCGTGCCGTAGCTGGATCCTTCAGCGGCCGGGTAAATGATCGGGTTGATAAATCCAATCGACTCGCCGTTGGATGCAGCCTGTTGATTAGCCAGAGCAAGGTAGCCAGCCCACATGGGCGCCGCAAAGCTGGTTCCGCCATACTCGTTAGCCGTACAGGTGGTTTGGTCGGCGCAAACGTAATAAGTAAAATTCGCGTTGCCCGACACGTCTGGACCATTCCGTAAGGTCTTTGAACAACCGGAGCACCCATCCACAGGCGTTTGCCACGAGGGGATCGCGATGCCGTCTGGGGAAACGCCACCGCCGCTGTCTGCCCAGGCGGTTTCCGATTTCCACGGACCGGCCGCGCTGGAGGTTGTCAGGTCCGTGCCACCGACCGAGACGATGTTCGCATCGTCCGCCGGCCAGGCCTCATTCGATGCAGACCAGGCCGAACTGTCGCCCGACGCGGCAAAGAAGTTCTGGCCCTGCGACGCCATCTGCTCGAAGTACGGATCCAAGGTGCTTGGGTCCGCCGGTGTCCATCCCCAAGAGCAACTGATCTGCTTGGACAATGGAGCATCCGCAGTCGAAACCATCGCGCTGATGCAGGCAGTGTCGCTGATACTCGAGGCGTTGCCGCAAACGTACATATAGAGCATTGTGGAGCCCGGGGCCATGCCCATCGCCTGCGTCATGTCGAGGGTCTGCTCGGTGTCATCGCATCCGCTGCTCTCGGTGCAGCTCGTGCTATACCCGCCGGTTGAGATGAGACTGGGAGTGTAAGGTTTCGTTTGCCCAACGTTGCTGTAATACGTGTTCAGATCGGACAAATCGGTGCCCAGAAATTCGAACAGGCCGATCGTCTGGCCGGTCCCGGTGAGCGCCGTTCCGCCGTAGTAGGCCGCGCGCATGTCGCTGCCTAAAAAGGAAGCCGAGGGGCCGGAGCCGGTGGTCGCATTCGACACGACCTTGTCCGGATCGAGTCCATGGGCTTTTGCGTAGTCGCTCTTCTTCACATACAACGGATGCGGTCTGGAATCGTTATCCAAACCGGTGATGTGCCAAAGCTGGAAGGGAAGGTCGACGGTGGGCTCTCGATCCACCGCAAAGAATGTGCGGTCTTCAGTAAGGTCTTGATAGTTCCCGAGGGTCACATGGAAGGCCTTCTCGATGTTCGCCACCGTGCCGGTGAGCCTCAGGTCCCGTTCTTCCCGAGTTCCGTTGATTATTTCAAAGCCACTCGCTTTGGCGAAAGCAACCACGGCGTCCCAATCCTGCTGGCTGGGACCGAACCGCACGGTAAACTCCTGCGGCGTAAGGAACTGGTGGTAGAAGGGGCTGGTGGGATCCTCAACTTCCTGCAGGAAATTCTGCAGCCCTGCGCGATCGCGCAGCGGCAGAACAATATCAAAGCGCAGGGTTTGGGTTGCCGGGAGTTGCCCGATCCACTGAGCCTTCCCATTGACAACCTCTTCGCGAACATGCCGCGTCAGGAGCTGCGACTGGGCATGGCAAAGGATATTCACGGCCAATGCAAGCAGGACGATCCTGGGCAAGAAACTACTCAACCTTCGAATCATTGTCATCTCCTTGTGTCTTTAAAGTGCTTATCCGGATTTGCGTTTCCGAAACGTTATCGATCGAATGGCCAGCTCCGACCCAAAAGCCAAAAAATCTTAGCGCACATCACGCGTGGCTTTTCACTTTTTCTTGGAGTGTTACGAAAAGCGGAATTCCCGAGTGGGACGAGGACTCCTGCTACAGTGCGCAGGCCGTGTGTCCACGCTGAGGGAACGAGATTCCTGACTGGAATCCAGTTGAGCGCACTTCATGATTGCGGCGAGCTACTAAGTTGAGCGCGAAGTATTATGAAGAAAGGACTTAGTTAGTTGGCTATTTCCTATCTTGTTCTACTTTCGTAAATTTTCGGGACGACCGTAACTATTCCTCGGTATGATGCTAGTCTTTCTCGGCTGTCAATAAGGGATTTCCGGTCTAAGTAACGGATGTAAGTAGTTTTTGCAGCCTGCGCCAGCATCCCGATCAGTTGGCGCGGTTGAGTTACCTCGAAGCCCGGGCGAGCGGCCGTCAATTCAGGGCAGACCGGAATTCCGGTTAACAGCTAGTCAAAAACTGAAAACGAAAATTTCGTCTAATTCAAGGAGGAAATGGTGATGCGAAGATTAAGTGTATTTCTGCTGACTATTATCGCGATGGTGGGGGTCAATTCCTTTTGCCGGGCGGAAACACGATCCTTGTTGACGCGCCACGTGCGCGAAGTAACTCTCAATGGGCAGGCCCCGTCCATCGGGCAGCTCCCGGCAGCACAATCCATGCGTCTAGACATTGTTCTGCCGTTGCGCGATCAGGCGGGCTTGGAAAACTTCCTGCAAGATCTCTACGATCCTTCGAGTTCCTCCTACCAACACTACCTAACCGTGCCGGAGTTTACCGCGAGGTTTGGTCCCAGCCAGGAGGACTATGATGCCGTGATTCGTTTCGCAACCGCGAACGGCTTTACGGTGGTTGGCGGCTCCCGCGATGGTATGGAAGTGCAGGTCAAGGGCTCGGTAGCGGCCATCGAGGCGGCTTTTCATGTGACCATGGGTGTCTACCAGCACCCCACGGAAGGCCGCGCCTTCTATGCTCCGGACCGTGAGCCCACGGTGGATCTGCCGTTCCAGCTATGGCACATCTCCGGGTTGGATAACTACTCCATCCCGCATCCGATGTTCGTCAAGAAGAGCGACTACGCCAAGGCGCATGGCATCGATCCAGATTCGATCCGCCAAGCCACCACCGGCTCCGGCCCGTCGGCTTCCTTCTTAGGCAGCGATATGCGCGCGGCCTACTATGGCGGCACGGCTCTGACGGGCGCTGGCCAGAACCTCGGCTTGTTGGAGTATTACGGCACCGATCTGGCTGATCTGACGACGTATTACACTAACGTGCACCAGACCAATTCCGTGCCGATCACTCTTCTCTCGACCGACGGCACCAGCACCAGTTGCCTCGCGAGGAGCGGCTGCGATGACACCGAGCAAACGCTGGACATGACGCAGGCCATTGGCATGGCTCCGGGACTGGCCAGCCTGGTGATGTACATCGGCTCAACCGACACGGCCATCATCAGCAGCATGACCACTCACAGCCCCCTGCCAACTACAATCGGCTGTTCGTGGACCTGGACGCCCGCCGATCCCAGCACGCTCAATCCCTACTTCGAGAAGATGGCCACTCAGGGCCAGAACTTCTTCTCGGCTTCGGGCGACAGTTCCACCTGGTCGAGGAGAGTAAACGCTTGGCCTTCGGACGCTGCCTACGTCGTCTCCGTTGGCGGCACGGACCTGACGACCGCCAGCGCCGCCGGCCCCTGGAAGTCGGAGACGGCCTGGGTGGATAGCGGCGGCGGCATCTCACCGGATAAGATCGCGATTCCCTCATGGCAGAAGCTTGCGGGCGTGATCAACTCCAGCAACAAGGGTTCGACCACCTATCGCAATGGCCCCGATGTCTCGGCCAACGCGAACTTCACCTTCTATGTTTGCGCCGATCAGACCACCTGCACGGCCAACGAATATGGTGGAACCAGCTTCGCCACGCCGATGTGGGCCGGCTACGTCGCCCTGGCCAACCAACAACTGGTGGCCGACGGATACCCGACCCTCGGTTTCATCAACCCCTATCTTTATTCATTTGGCGTGAGTTCAAGCTACGATACGGACTTCCACGACATCACCAGCGGCAAGTCCGGCAGCTACTCGGCCGTGGTCGGCTANNCGCAGGCCCGGACTTTCGAGTCCGGGTCCGCGTCGCCTATACCTGGGGCTGTTTGGGTTCACGCCGCTTGCGGAACACGACTTTTATTCCCTCCCGCCAGCGTTCGTCAATCCCCACAAATTGCCATTCGATCTCCGGCGAGAAGTACCGCAACAACGTATCGGTGGCTGGATGCACGTGCAACGCTGGCGCAACCAGAAACAGCAGCGGTTTTTCCGCGGAGAGTTCCGTGCCTCCGAAATATCCGAAGCGAGGAAACTCGCCGCGGGCATTATGCCATTCCACCCGCGCCCAGTAGTCCAGACCTTGCAGTGGCAGGTGGATGTCTTCATCCGCTTTGAGTTCTACAACCGCCAGCCGGCCCTCATGCGTGGCCGTCAGCACATCGATCATGGCGCGATCAGAAGCGCAGAATGCTGGAACCTGCGAGTACTGCCATAAGGTATCCAGCCGCCCGTCCACCACGCTCACATCTCCCGCCACCAGCGACTCCAGCCATCGCTCGGGACGCAGGCGCCACAACGGATGCTGACGCGGACCATACGGATGGCGAACGTCGCGTAAGCAGTGCGCCAGCTGCGCAAATTCGGCCTCGTTACCGGCTTCCAGAACGCGCTCTTCCGCTCCCACGCCAAACACGATTTCCTCCGCGCTACGAAACGATCCCGGAATGCCTCCCAGTCGTGCCCGGGCGAACTCCAGCCCGCGCCAGCGGAAAACAATCTCCGCTGCCGATAGGACGCTGACTTCGCAATTTGGCTGAATTTCCTGCACTCGGGCGATTGACTCTCTAAATCGCGCCCGGGCTGCCTCATCGTCGGCGGCATGCACCAGCCGTGTGGATACGTTGCCGCGATCCGCGCAGTCGATTTCCACCAGCGCATCGTGCCGCTCGTCCAGCTCCAACAAGAACCATTTGGCGGCGTCGCGATTCAGATTCGCCATCCGCTCTCGCACCAGCGCGGACGTTCCCGTCGGCACAAATAGCTTGAGCCCTTCCACCAGAACGTTCGCCGCCTGCGCCTGGCGGCAAACATCGAGCCACAGAATGCCGAAGGTCAGCGCCGCGTCGATGGATGACTGCGTTTCTTGNNCTCGTTACCTTGAACTCGGGAAAGTGCCGGTCCAGCGTCCTCCGAAGCTTTTGCTCATAAGCGATCCGCGCTACTCGCCGGGCGCTTGGCGAGCGTCGATCGCGTTCCCGGCAAATCTCCAGCTTCGAAGGCCGTGCCTGCCCCAGCCTTTGCACGGCCAGCCGCAGCGTGCCATTCTTCACTTCGGCCTGCAGCACACGGCGCACGGAGTTTCGCTCTGCCGACCACAAATGAAGCAGGCACCGGTTATACTCGCCAGAAATGGAATACTTGGATTGCGCCAGGTCAAAAGCAACAGCGCCATTTTCCAGCACCACCGCGCCTGCGGATTCGCTGAGAAAATCCTGCACGGTGCGAGTCAAAGCCTGCGGTGTTACCGACGGCATTTCGAACCGCCCATTCCAGATTGTCCGTCGCCGCAACGCGGGCCGTCTGTGACATGTGACCATCGTCACGTTGCGCCTGTGGATGTTTGCGCCGCTCCTCCTCGTCTGCATGTGGGATAATGAACTCATCCGCACAACTGAGTCCGCTCCCGACACAGCGGCATCTAAATCTGGTGGGTAAAAGCTTGGACAAACAACTTCTTTCAGATAGACAGCGCTTCTTCTTCGATCATTACGGGGTTACAGAAAACGACCTGGAACACTACCTCGCAGCCGCGCTTTCCGCCGGTGGCGACTATGCCGACCTTTACTTCGAATATCTCTCCTCCACCTCGCTCATGGTGGATGAGTCCATGGTCAAGTCGGCTTCGCAGGGCATTTCTGCCGGCTGCGGCGTGCGTGTAGTTTCCGGCGAGCGCACCGGCTATGCCTACACCGATGATCTTTCCGCCAGCCGCATTCTGCACGCGGCGCGTACCGCGGCGCTGATTGCCAGCGCCCCGGCGAAAACTCGCGTCGCGGGATTCCAGCAGACCGCGGCTCGCAGTTTGTATCCCGTGACTCTGCCCTCGGTCGATGCCGAAATCACCGCCAAGGTCGAACTCGTAATGCGGGCCGACAAGGCTGCGCGTGCCTGCGACCCGCGTATTCAGGAAGTCCGCGCCAGTTACTCCGACGAACTGCGGAATATTCTTGTCGTCGCCTCCGACGGAACATTTGCCGAAGATTCCCAGCCGCTCGCCCGCATGAACGTGTCTTGCATCGCAAAAACCGAAAACAATTCGGCTCGCGGCGGCTCCGGCGGCGGCGGACGCGTGGCTCTCGATTTTTTCTTTGGTGACAAGAATCCCGAGTACTTTGCCAGGGAAGCGGCGCGGCAAGCCATTCTGCAACTCGACGCGCGCGAAGCTCCAGCCGGCGAGATGGAAGTGGTTCTCGGCCCGGGATGGCCCGGCGTTCTGCTTCACGAAGCGGTCGGACACGGACTGGAAGCCGATTTCAATCGCAAGAAGACTTCCGCCTTTGCCGGCCTGATCGGTAAACGCGTAGCCAGCGAGAAGTGCACAGTCATCGACAACGGAACCATGCCGTGGCGCCGCGGATCGCTCAATGTGGACGATGAAGGCGCTCCTACGCAAGAAACCGTGCTGATCGAAAAAGGAATTCTGAAGGCCTACCTGAGCGATAAGCTTTCCGCGCGCCTGATGGGCATCGCCGATACCGGCAACGGACGCCGTGAGAGCTACGAGCACATCCCTATGCCGCGCATGACCAATACCTACATGCTCGCGGGCCAGGACAATCCCGAAGACATTATTCGCTCGGTGAAGCGCGGCATCTACGCCGTCAACTTCGGCGGAGGCCAGGTCGACATCACCAACGGCAAGTTCGTGTTTGGAGCATCGGAAGCCTACATGATCGAAGACGGCCATATCACCGCGCCCATCAAAGGCGCAACGCTGATCGGCAACGGCCCCGATGTTCTCACGCGAGTCTCGATGGTAGGCAACGATTTGAAACTCGACGAAGGCGTCGGCACCTGCGGCAAAGACGGGCAAGCTGTGCCTGTTGGAGTGGGCATTCCGACGATTAAGATTGATCGGCTGACCGTGGGCGGAACCGCCAAGAAAGATCCCGGCGGATTTATGCAGTAAAGCGTTTCACCACAGAGTCACAGAGACACTGAGAAATTCTAAAGCCTGATTTTGCGAGTTCTTGCTTTCTCTGTGACTCTGTGACTCTGTGGTAAAGAATTTCTTATGCCCTCGACCCAACTAGAAACCGGAAACCCGAAACTGGAAACTGACCTCAGAGACCTAGCCCAGGACATCGTCCGCCGTGCCATGAACGGCGGCGCAACCGCTGCCGAATGCGTGGTCCGCGAGGGCGACGAATTCTCCACCCTCGTTCGCCTCGGCCAGGTCGAAACCCTCAAAGAATCCGGATCGCGATCCATCGGCGTCCGCGTCTTCAACGGCCAGCGCGCAGCCAGCACATACTCCAGCGATTTTTCGCGCGATAGCCTCGACCGCATGGTGAAGTCTGCGCTGGAGCTTTCGAAGATCACTTCGGAAGATCCGTTCGGCGGAATTCCTGACGCTTCGCAACTCGGCTCGCTCACCGGCGATCTCGATCTTTATCACGAGGACGTTTATTCGCTGCCGGGGCCGGAGCGTATCGATTACGCGCGGCGAGCGGAAAAGGCTGCGCTCGATTTCGACCCGCGCCTCAAGAACTCCGAAGGCGGATCGTTCGACGCGGCTACGGGACACAAGGTTCTGGCGAACTCGCATGGGTTCGTCGGCGAATACCGCCGGTCGTACTGCTCCATCTCCGCCGTTCCCATCGCACAAACAGAAGATGGCGCGATGCAGCGCGACTATTGGTTCTCCGTCGCGCGCACACTCAGCAAACTCGAATCCCCCGAGCAGGTCGGCAAGGTCGCCGCCGAGCGCACGCTGCGCCGCTTGGGTGCGCGCAAGGCCAAAACCGCGCAGGTACCGATCATCTTCGACCCCATGGTCGCCACGTCGATCCTCGAACACATTTTCGAAGGCGTGAACGGCGATTCGGTCTACCGCGGCGCTTCTTTCCTAGCGGGCAAGCTGGGCCATAAAATTGCCGGCGACAACGTCACCATCATCGACGACGGCACCGTCCCGGGCGGCTTCGGCACCAGCCCCTTCGATGGCGAAGGCGTACCTACGCGCCGCACAGTGGTGATCGAGAAAGGCGTGTTGAGCTCTTATCTTCTGAACACATACACCGCGAAAAAGCTGGGGCTCAAAACCACGGGCAACGCTTCCCGCGGCCTTGCGGGCACGCCCGGCATCGGTCCCGGTAACTACTTTCTGCAGCCCGGAAGCAGACCGCCCAAGCAGTTGATTTCTGAAATCAAAGAAGGTCTCTACGTGACCGAGTTCCTGGGCCACGGCGCGAACCTGGTGACTGGCGATTATTCTCGCGGCGCCTCCGGCTTGTGGATCTCTGGCGGCGAGTTTGCTTATCCGGTTGAAGAAATCACCGTGGCGGGAAACTTGAAGGAAATCTTCTTCAACATCTCAGAGATCGCCAACGATCTGGAATTTCGCGGCTCCGTGGCATCTCCCACGCTGCGCATTGACGGGCTCACTGTTGGCGGCGAATAATCGCTCCCATGAAATTCTCCAGGATCGTATTCTGGATCGCTGGCATCTGGGGCGTGTTGGTGCTCACGCCGCTGTATTTCATATTCGATATGATCGGCCGCAACGATCCCCCGCCGATCACGCATCCCGCGTTTTACTACGGCTTCGTCTGTGTGGGATTGGCCTTCCAGATCATCTTCATCGTGATTGCCAGGAACCCGGTGCGTCTTCGACCGATGATGATTCCTTCGGTGCTGGAGAAATTTGGCTACGGCGCCACCCTGCTCGTGCTCTATCTGCAAAATCGCCTGCACCCGCAAGATCTGGCGCTCGGCGGCATCGACCTTCTGATCGGCGTGCTATTCCTAGCCGCGTTCTTCAGAACCGGCGAATCAAAGACCGGCAACTCCAAGGCCGGCAACTAGCGTCAGAGTACAATCGATTTGCATGGGCGGCTTGATCCAGCCAACTCCGGTAACCGAAGATCGCGATTCCAGCCGGCGCATTATTGCCACTGCGGTTGCGGTCGTTATTGTCATCGCGGTGGTTGCTGCGTTTCTCCTCCGGGGCAAGCCGAAGGGCGCGTCCGGACCGCCGCCTTACGCCGCGAATCTTAAGCTCTCCGATTTCAAAATGAGCGCCGCGGAGAATTTTGTAGGAGCAACCGTCAGCTATGTTGACGGAACTGTCACCAACGCGGGCGATAAAACAGTCACGCACGTCACGGTCGAAGTCCAATTCAAAGACGAGATGGGTCAACTCGCCCAGCGGGAGGATATGCCGTTGCAAGTGTTGAAAACCAGCGGCCCGTATCCCGAAGCCGTTGACTTCAGAGTCTTACCTCTCGCCCCCGGTCAAAGCCAAACCTTTCGGCTAACGTTTGAAAGCATCTCTGCGCAGTGGAACCATCAGTACCCCGACATTAAGGTCACCGACGTCGCGGTCAAGTAACGAATTCTTTTTCTCACCACGGAGGCACGGAGACATCAAAGGAAATATCGAATCAAAGCCAAGAATTTCTCCGTGCCTCCGCGTTGGAAAGTTTCCCGCTCTCTGACGTAGCTCCCACTCGCAACTCGGTACAATGACCTCATGGCCGATGCCAAGCCATTTCGCCTTACGGAGTCGGTAAAAGCCGCGGGTTGAGCGTCCAAGCTGAGTCCGGCGGCGCTGGACACGGTGCTTGGGAAATTAGCCCGGCAACACGACCCCAATGTTCTGGTCGGCTTCGACCACGCCGACGACGCCGGAGTGTATCAAATCGCGCCCGATCAGGCGCTGGTCCAGACCGTCGATTTCTTCACCCCCATCGTTGACGACCCTTACACCTTCGGCCAAATCGCCGCTACGAATGCCCTGAGCGACATTTACGCGATGGGCGGAAAACCCCTCACCTCACTCGCTCTGGTCTGCTTCCCCGACAAGGCGGACCTCGAAATTCTCGAACGAATCCTCGCCGGCGGTTTATCCAAGATGATCGAGGCCGGATGCACCGTGATCGGCGGCCACAGCATTCGCGACGAAGAAACCAAGTTCGGATACGCGGTTACCGGACTCGTCCATCCCGGCAAGATTTTAGCCAACAGCGGAGCGCAGCCGGGAGACGCTCTCATCCTTACCAAGCCGCTCGGCACCGGAGTGATCTCTACCGCGATTAAGAACGGCAAAGCTGAACCGGCATGGATCGATGCCGCGGTTCAATCGATGACCAAGCTGAATAAGCAAGCCGCGGAACTGATTGGAAATAGAGAATACCGTGTCCATGGCATGACCGACGTCACCGGCTTCGGGCTGATTGGCCATGCGCGCGAAATGGCTCTGGCCAGCAATGTCGCATTACGAATTTCATCGAAAGACATTGCCATCCTGCCCGGCGCTTTGGAATGCATTCGCTCAGGTCAGGTGCCGGGCGGCCTGAAGGCGAACCGCGAGTTCGCCGAATGCGTGGTGGGGTATGAATCTGCTATCAGCGATGAACTCAAGACTCTGCTCTTCGATCCCCAGACCGCCGGCGGGCTTCTTATCTCAATTGCCGAAGGCGATTGCGAACAAATTGTGGTTGAAATGCAGGCCTCCGGAATTCCGGCGCGCTCTATCGGCAAGGTCACTGAATCCCAGAAGCCTCTGATCCGCATCTACTAAGTAGCCACCTTCATAAAATTAGAAGTTCCTTGAAAGGAAATCATCATGCAATTTCGTGAACTTGGACGCAGTGGTCTTAAAGTTTCTGCCCTCGGCTTAGGCTGCATGGGCATGTCGGAGTTTTACAGTGGCCGCGATGACGACGAATCTATCGCGACCATTCATCGCGCTCTCGAACTCGGTCTCAACTTTCTCGATACCGCGGATGTGTACGGCCCTTATAAAAACGAAGAACTGGTTGGCCGCGCCATCAAAGGCAAACGCGACAAGGTTGTATTAGCTACCAAGTTCGGCATCGTTCGTGACCCGGCCAATCCCCAGGCCCGCGGCGTAAACGGAAAGCCTGACTACATTCGCCGCTCCTGTGAAGGAAGTTTGAAGCGCCTAGGTGTTGAGACCATCGACCTCTATTACCAGCACCGCGTCGATCCCGCCACGCCCATCGAAGAAACGGTCGGCGCAATGGCGCAACTCGTACAGGAAGGAAAAATCCGTCACATCGGTCTCTCTGAGGCATCGCCGCAAACGCTGCGCCGCGCGGTGAAAATCCATCCCATCACCGCGTTGCAAACCGAGTACTCGCTGTGGAGTCGCGAACCTGAAGATGAAATCCTTGCAACCTGCCGCCAGCTAGGCGTCGGCTTCGTAGCATACAGCCCGCTCGGACGCGGCTTTCTCACCGGCCAGTTCACTCGCTTCGAAGATTTTCCCGAAGACGACTACCGCAGACTTTCTCCGCGCTTTCAGGGCGAAAATTTCCAGAAAAATCTTGACCTGGTGCGGCGGGTCGAGGAAATCGCGAAGGAAAAGCGCTGCAAGCCCGCGCAATTGGCGCTGGCTTGGGTGCTTGCGCAGGACAAGAACATCGTCCCCATCCCCGGTACCAAGCGCCGCAAGTATCTCGAAGAAAACGTCGCAGCGCTCGACGTAAAGCTAAATGCGGAAGACCTGCAACGCATCGACGAAATCTTCCCCTCCGGCGCCGCCGCTGGACTTCGCTATCCCGAGCACATGATGAATATTGTGAACGGGTAAGGCAGGTATCGGAGACCTTAGGGGCCGGCAGCTGACGGTTTCTAGCCGATCCCTCTATGGGTGGCCGTAAATCATGCCCGCTAACTTTCCAGCGGTGTCCTTAATGCGAGCGTCTACGAGCTGTTGAATGCTTGCTCGGCGAATACCCAGGCCTCTTTAGGGCGACAACTGCTCCGGACACCGCTTCCGATGTGTTCCGTTGAGCCGCCTCGACGCGCTCGCGCAAACCTGGTCGGCGATCTGTTCCGGCAACAGGAGAGAAGCTAGGGCCAACGTATCAAGCAGACCTGCGTCTGGAGGGAGGTCGAACTTCTGACTGGGAAAGATTCCCAGCGAGACGTCGGGATGACGAATAATAAATTTGTTTTCCACTTGGACTTTCCCCGGCTCAAAGTGCAGCTTGATCTCCGGTTTTCCGAAAGTGGCTGCGGCTTGGACGAGTTGCTTGAGCGTTTTGAGCGGCATTCTCGCCGGTCCAAGACGACTTCCCTTAACAGGTGCCTCGAACTCGGTCCCGACTGTCCTGAAAGTCGCAACACAAGGCGAAACGAGAAGGTCCGCGCAGTCCGTTTCCTTAAACGCTCCGCGGTTGAATAGTAGATGTTTCTGAGCCTTACGCAATTCCGACAAGCGAATTTCAAATCCAACACCCCCTATGTCGGTCATCTCCCGATCCTCCTTCTGGCAGCAAACGCTATTGTACATCGTAGATTCGCATTTTGCGAACTCATTTATCACCGAAGTAAATGAGTTTTTGTTCTTGACCAAAGTTCGCAAATCGCGAATACTGTAATGACGTTCACGATTGGGAAAGCCATCTGGCAGCGTAGGACTTGAGACTGTGAGAGTGCTGGGAACGGAAGTTCTCGACAAAGCGAAGAAAGTACGTCGAGATCTGACGTCGTCACTCGCGACCTGGCTCATGACTGCGAGAGAGGCTAGATGGAAAAACCTGAATGAGGTGCGCCTGACGTGGCGCAACACCGACTGCGTGAAAGGTAAAACCATTTTCAACATCAAGGGAAACCGCTATCGCTTGATCGCGATTGTTAACTACGCGAGTCAGACCATCGTTGTAAAAATGCTCGTCACCCACGCCGAGTACAGCACGGGGGAGTGGAATAAATGAGCCTGGTAATGGAATACAAGCAGCTTATCGCCGAAGTCCCCCCGAAGATCATCCATACGGAGAAAGAGAATCGCTACTATCTTGCGAAACTGGAAGACCTCAACAATCGCTGGTCTGAGCTAACCCAGGCGGAGCGGGATCTGTACGACACACTTGGCGTGCTCATCGAAGATTTCGAAAAGAAGGCCTACAAGACTCGCGCGGCAACTCCAATCGAAGTGATCAAGGAACTTATGGCCGCGAATGCTCTCAAGCAGAAGGATCTGATCGGTGTGTTCGAAACCGCCAGCGTTGCCTCGGAGGTCCTCAAAGGTAAGCGAACTCTGACAACCGACCATATTCGCCGCCTAAGCAAGCGCTTCAACATCTCACCAGCTGTTTTTCTCTAGCCTTAAACTCTAAAACACTAAGGGCGGCCTGAAGGCCGCCCTTAAAACTTCCTGACTTATAAATCTACGCTCGCGCGGGACTCTCTCCGCCCTTCGCGATTCCCCGTCCCGGCTCCGGCTTCAGTACCTGCTGCACTCCGCCATCGTCGGGCTTGGAGGGAGACTTCATCGGAGGCAGTTCCTTGCCCTCCACCAGCAGCATTACCTCGGAAGCATCCAGCACTTCCCGCTCCAGCAGAGCTGCGGCGATCTTCTGAAGTGTGTCGGGATTCCCTTGCAGAATGTTCTTCGCCGTTTCGTATCCGTTGTTCACCAGCTTACGGACTTCGCCATCAATCTTGATGGCGGTGTCTTCGCTGTAATCGCGGTGTTGACTGATCTCGCGGCCCAGGAATATCTGCTCTTCTTTCTTGCCGAAGGTCAGCGGTCCCAGATCGCTCATGCCCCATTCGCATACCATCTTGCGCGCCATTTCGGTGGCCCGCTCAATGTCGTTACCCGCGCCGGTGCTCATCTGGTTGAGAAAAAGTTCCTCCGCCAAACGCCCACCCATCAGGATTGCCAGGTCGGTCTTCAAATATTCCCTGGTGTAGTTGTGGCGATCGTCGATGGGCAACTGCATGGTCACGCCCAAAGCCATGCCGCGAGGAATAATCGTGACCTTGTGTACCGGATCCGAGCCTGGCAGCTTGGCTGCCACCAGCGCGTGTCCGGCTTCGTGATAGGCCGTGACCTTCTTTTCATCGTCGGAAAGAATGAGCGATTTGCGTTCCACGCCCATCAGGACTTTGTCCTTGGCGACTTCAAAGTCGAACATCAGCACAGCCTTGCGATTCTGTCGTGCAGCCGCCAATGCCGCTTCATTCACCATGTTGGCCAGGTCGGCGCCGGAAAATCCCGGCGTTCCGCGCGCCAGCACCGTGAGATCGACATCCTCCGCGAGAGGAATCTTGCGGGTATGCACCCGCAGAATTTCTTCGCGGCCACGCACATCGGGACGGCTCACTACCACGCGCCGGTCAAACCGTCCCGGCCGCAGCAATGCCGGATCCAGCACGTCAGGCCGGTTCGTCGCCGCCATGAGAATGACGCCTTCATTCGATTCGAAGCCGTCCATTTCCACCAGCAACTGATTCAATGTCTGCTCGCGCTCGTCGTGACCGCCGCCCAGGCCAGCGCCACGATGCCGTCCTACGGCGTCGATTTCATCGATGAAGATGATGCAGGGCGCGTTCTTCTTACCTTGCTCGAACAGGTCGCGTACGCGGCTGGCGCCGACGCCCACAAACATTTCCACAAAATCCGAACCGGAGATTGAGAAGAATGGAACGTTGGCTTCACCCGCAACCGCTCTCGCAAGAAGCGTCTTGCCGGTTCCCGGAGGTCCCACCAGCAGCACTCCCTTGGGAATCCTGCCACCCAACTTCTGGAACTTTTGCGCCTCGCGCAGGAATTCGATAATCTCCCGCAACTCTTCTTTGGCTTCTTCCACGCCAGCCACGTCCTTGAACGTGACTTTCTTCTGCTGCATCGAGAGCAATCGCGCACGGCTCTTCCCGAATGACAGCGCTTTATTGCCACCGGTCTGCATCTGCCGGATCATGAAGAACCACAGCGCTCCCAGCAGAATCAGAGGGGCCCATGTTCCCAGTAACTGCAGCGGCCAGCTCCCGCTGTTCACATCCTTGATATTTACCGATACGCCCTTGTCATTGAGCGTCTTGAACATGTCGGGATAGTTCGCAGGAACCGTGGTATGGAACGGGGAACCGTCGTGGGCTTTTCCGTGGACCTGTTGGCCGTCCACCGTGACTTCATGAACGGTTCCCTGACTCACATCGCTCATGAACTGCGAAAAGCTGACTTCTTTTTCTTTTTGTCCGCCGCGGCCCTGCTGAATTACCTCCCACAAGAGGAGGGCGGACAACCCAATTACCAGCCAGAAAGCTACGGTTTTGACTGTCGAATTCACCAATACACTCCTAAAGAAACCGGGATCCTACCTGCCGCGCGAACCTTCCGAGGCTCCTGCCACTAAATTAGATGCCATTCGGGCAATTTGGTTAAGGAAAATCCCTAAGAACTTTATTCTACCTTTTCTGTGAGAAAAAGGCGCGTCATCCTCGCCATGACTTAAGTTATCTGCGGAAATTGGGCCGCAGCCAGATAGGGGATATTGCGGTTGATTTGCTCCACCGCGCCCAATCCGTAGCCTACGAGAAAGGCCTCATCGACCAGAAAACCAAAATAATCAGGCTGCAAGGCCACGCGGCGCGCCGACTGGCGGTCCAACAGCGTCACCAACTTCACCGTAGCNNACGTGCTGGCCGCGGATATCCGGCTCGTGGCTGAAGAAGATTTCCATAATCTCCGCAGCGTGATTTCCTGCCTGCTTGCTGTATTTGGGCTTGATGAACTGGCATACCACGGGAACGTCCAACGCCCGCACCAGGTCGGCCATGAACATGAAAGCATTCTCCAGAACCGCGAGAGCTTGGATCGTCTGCCCCCGGTAATCATCGGAGATATGGCGGCCCAGTTCCTTTACTCGTTTTTGGATCTGCTCGGCCGCAATGACTTGGCGAAGTGACTCGGCTTTCAGCCCGTTCATGAAGTGGCTTGCCTCCCGGTCGTATACTTCACAACTGCCAGACCAGATTCTTTTCGATCAGAGACTAGATCGCTCCCTCGTCGACCCCCCACGGCATCTCCCGGAGCAGTACCGCTTCCTGCCCCGCTTTGGCCAGCAATCGTGCCGGAACTGGAAAGCCGCGCATCCATACGATTTCATTCAGGCTCGCGACCACCGGCCAAAGCCTGCGCTCTTGTTGCCCAATATGACGCGCGACATGCCGCTCCTGCAACAGTTCCTTCACCTTCTTCGGCGACTTTGTGTGGGCCGGCCAAAACCGGTCGCCCGGACGCCAGTTCCGCACGATCAATCGCTCCGGCAATAAATCCGCACGAAGAAGTTGCTGCGCATTATACTCCGCAACCTGCTCCTGTGGAGTGACGCGCAACGCTTCGATTACTCCCCCCAATTCCAGTACCACAGCGCGGCCGGGCACGGGCAGCGGATATTCATAATCCGGCACAGGCTCGTTCCGCCGCAGGTCAGGCGTTACGAACACTAAAGCTTCCGGCTCCCGGACGAGTTTCCAGCCGAAGGGCAGCGACAACTCTTTACCCGCCGGACCGTCTTCCGCGGCGAACCGCAGAATTTCTTCGATGTGCTTGAACTCCAGCGGAATCCCCAACTGCTCGCCGATCGCCTTCAGCACTCTTCTTTGCACAGCCCGCGGCTCGGTCAGCAGCCACGGCCGGCTTACCGAAGCATTCA